>NZ_JAVYSZ010000004.1:0-98711 GCF_038728925.1 Acidiplasma sp. | reverse complement strand
CCGATGCTTTACAGCACATTCCTTGATTTATACAGGTATCTGGACTGTAAGGTTAGGTTCATACCGGGGATTAGCTCAATAAATGCTGCCGCCGCGATATTTGGAATTCCCATGGCAGAAAAAGATGAGATATTTACAATAATTCCGGCAGTTAATGATTATGAATACATGAAAAAAATGATAATGGGGACAAAAAATGGGGCAATAATAAAGGCCATTGGGGCAAAGGATGTATTAAAAAAATTACTGGATGATGAGCATTTGAAAAAGTATTATATTATGGAAAATGTATCCCTAAAATCCCAGAAAATATATAATAATATAAATGATATAGACTCATATATGGCACTGGTGATTTTAAAATGATTCATATAATAGGCGCGGGTCCAGGAGACCCTGATTTAATAACAGTTAAGGCTGCAAGAATTATAGAAAAAACGGATGTCATTTTATATGCCGATTCACTTGTAAATCCTGATATTTTAAAGAATGCGTCCACAGATAGAATATACGGAACCTCTGGCATGAACATAAATGAAATTAATGAAATTATTCAGAAGTTTTATAATGAGGGCATGGACATAACAGTAATACACAGCGGTGATCCGTCAATATACGGTGCAATTAACGATGTAACGTCATTTATGTTAAAAAATAACATGAATTATGAAATAATCCCAGGCATTTCATCACTTTTTGCCGCTGCAGCAGCAATGGGCATGGAATTAACGTCCCCGGGAAGCACACAGACAATAATTATTACCAGGGTGCCGAGGCGTACTGAAAAATTTGAATCCGAGGATCTTTCTGTTATGGCCAGGCATGGAGCCACCCTTGGCATTTTTTTAAGTGCATCAAATGCCGGTGCGGTAACAAAAAAACTTCTTGATGCAGGGTATTCCCCGGATGACCGGGTTATAATAGCATACAGAATTTCATGGCCAGATCAAAAAATAATAGAAACAACCGTAAATGATCTTGAAAAGACGTTGTTTGAGAATAGAATAAACAGACAGGCATTAATACTTACCGGTGGTGTATTTACACATAATAGTGATGTTAAATCATTTCTTTATAACCCAAATTTTGTTCATTTATTCAGAAATAATAAAAATAAGGTACAGTAATTACGATAAATGTAATACTTTTACTGTAAATTCAAATGACCCTTTAACATTATCCCTAATCAACCTCCATATTTATGTATTTCCTTATTAGCCATTCGTCATTAATATCCATTGCTATTGAAACAACCAGCCTTATCAATGAATTACTATCTGGAAATGCACCTATCTTTTTAGTCCTTCTCTTTAATTCCCTGTTGAATCTCTCTGTTACATTGTTTGTATGTAATCTTCTTTGGTGTTCTTCAGGGAATTATGTATATAAATACAATGAATCATACCATTTATAGAACATATCATCTATTGATTTATTTAACTTCATTTCCTCCATCCTATATATGGCCATCCTAAACAATGATTCATTCATTAATGCCCCTGACACTATTTTTGATATATCCTTCCAATGCTCATTATTCATGGTATTTTTTAAATTCTTCATGAAATGGAAACGGCAGTACTGCCACAGTGATCCGGGGAATGATTCTTTTACTGCCTTCATTATTCCCCTATGGCCATCTGATATTACCAGCTTTACTCCTGTCAATCCTCTTTCCTTGAGTTTAAAGAAGAAATTATTCCAGTCTATTTCATCCTCTGAATTATAAATATCCATTGATAATATCTGCCTTATTCCATTGGTGTTTACACCTATTGATGTGTATAATGCCATTGATTTGTATTTACCATTTTCCCTGACCTTGAAGTATGTTGCATCTATGTATAAATATTTTATTTTATCCTCTATTCTATTCTCTAAGAATTCCTTAACCTTTTTATCAAGCTCCCTATTCAGTGATGATACGTACTCAGGAGATACATTTACACCCAGATTATTTATTATACTGTTTACTGATCTTTGACACACCATTGATGTATGATTCTGCTATTACAGAGTTTAAAGCCTTTTCAACATTTGAGTACTTGTCAAATAACTTAGTTTCAAATGATCCTGACCCTATATCAGGCTTGTCCAATATTAATTCACCATCCAAAGTCTTTAATTTCCTCTTCTTGTAACCATTCCTGTATCCTGTTCTTCCATTAGTTATTTCATATCTTACAGCATTTAACTGTTCAATGGCCTCCTCATCCATTACATTGTTTAGAAACCATGTAATCAGTTCCTTCTTTCCCTCTTTTCTGTCATTTATGAAAAGCTTTATTAATTCTTCTATACTTATTAATTGACTCTTTGCATTTGTCATTTTTTCATCTCCTAATGAATTTATGATATTGCAAAGAGTCATTTTAAATTTACAGTAGATTAATTACATTATCATGTTATTATTGCTATTACCATTACATATATATTTAAAAATGCTATGAATATTATTAATGGAACCATAAATAATAAAAGAGAAATAACCGGTAATTTTGTTATTTTTTGTTTTAAATCCATTTTATATTTTTTGATTACATAGTATCCGTAAAATGCACCGAAAAAGCCTATGGGCACATTTATTAAAAATATATACCTCCAGTTATATAAAACAAGAAAGCCGCCTAGAACAGGGCCTATTAATGTTCCTATTACCCATGAGACAGAATTTATGCCGACGGCCCTTCCACGCTCCTTTGGTGGAAATGCATCCAGCAATATGGGTATGCAGCCAACAGATAAAAATCCGGATCCAATTTGCATACTGCATTTAACTGTATCCTTAAACTTTTTACCGGCCTTCCATAATCATCGAATACATATTTACTGGAAACTCCATTTATCACATTAACAATATAGATATAAATATATTTAAGTGTTTTTAATCACTTTTAATTACATCTATTAAAATTACATTATTAATATATAAATAATGAAATAGTACTATTTAAGTAATTTAATTTTATTTTTAGTGCAATATTTTTTTAAATTATTATCAAATGTGAATAAGGGTACATTATTAATTTTTGATATAAATGATATTATTACATCATTGAAATTTTTAAATTCATAAATATTATTTGAATTATTTATTATATTAATAATATAATCATTTTTTATTTCTATGACCTCTGATTGATAAGAATTATAAATTTCAAGAATCTTATTTTTTATATTTTTAAAAGGAACACCAATTTTAGATGAAACATATATAAATTCATTTATAACTATTTCTGGTATTATTATAATGTCTATTTTATTTAGCACTTCCTTTGCCTCATTGTGGTATTCTGAATCCTCAATAAATTCATAAATTAATACATTTGTATCTATTACTGCTTCCATTCTGTTTTTCCTCTGTATTCTTCCTTTGCCTGATTTATTTCAGCATTTGTTAATTTTCTTCCAAGCCTATATGTTAATTTAAGTTTATCATTATCTGTATTTTTAATTTTATTATAATTTCTTAACTTTTCATTTATTAATAAAGAAAGTTTTTTGGTTGTGCCGTATCTTTCTATAGATTCATCAATAAGTTCTTTGTATATATTATCATCCAAAATGATGGTTGTTTTTACCATAATATTATATTATAAATCGCAATAAATATTTTATGGTAATATGGTTATATGAATACATAATTCTATATCTTTCCATTATTTAATAATTGTATTTATATGACAATAATCTTCCTGAATATACGCTTAATATCGTTATGTCTGAATGCATATAAGGATAAAATAATGGTACAATAAGAATATAAGAATATTAAAACATTAATTTGCAGCATTTTTTATTAAATTATTTTTCAATGTATTTTTTCTTAAAAACGGTATTAATGGTATAATAGAAATTAATGATAGTAATGACACCATTATAAGGTAATAGCTTGTTCCCAAAACTATGTTTGCATGTATATATGATACTATAAATCCTGATGACACATAATTAGAATAAAATAATAAAAATAATGGCAGTAATGATATTCCTATAATCAATGCTATAGCAGTCTTGCAACCCTAAGCATTTCATTTTTCGGAACCGCACATTTTGTATCATTTCTATTATAATTATATTTCATTGCAAGTGACTGCAAAAGTCTCCGCAATGACTTATATGCCCTGAAGGCTGCAAGAGGTTTATGACATTTTTATTTAATCTTAGACATGCAACATTTGCATCATTTACCGACATTTCTGCATACTGCCTCTCAGACCTTATTGGCAGGTGACGGTTTCCTTTATACATATTAATATTCACCGTTTTAAGCTATTATTTCATTAATGATTAAATTTTTTGGATACAAACAGATCTTATTTATTCCTGCAAATGCTTCATGTACTTTTTTTATCATATTATAAACTTGGTGATTTTCTGCCATTCTTATTGGTAAAAATATATTCAATAAATATTTTAAATAATTTTAACTATACAAGCAATGGACGAAAAATTAAGAATTTCCAAAGCCATATATTTGCTTTACCTTATACAGAGAAACAGAATAGGAATTAACGTCAAATGGGCGGTGTTAAAGCCTCTAATATCATTCCTTTTTGGTGAAAATATATTTAACGAATTAAAAGACAATCTTGTAATAAGCACATTTAATGAGGATGCAACACTGGAGGTTATAAACATCAATGACCTTTCATATGCTATTGATCAGCAGGCAAAGGAGGAATTATTTCAGAGCGTAATTTCATATTTTGCAAAATTTGATGAGGTATCAGGAATTATGCATGTTGTATATTTATACAGGAAGCTTGCAACAATGATAGTTGAGACAATAATACTTAACATGAATATTAACTGCAAATCATGCAATCCTGAATTAAAACTTGCCATGCCAATAATAGTTTCCGATGATTTTTATTATTCAAAGGTATTTGCTGATTATTCAAAAAATGAAATAAAAAAACTAAAATTTGATATCAACAGTTTTACGGAATATTTAAATCAGAAATGGTTTATAAAATTAATTATAATGGTTAAGGATGGAGAATACGGAAATTACAGCTATTCAAAAACGTCTGAAAACATAGACCCTGAGTTTTATAATGGTGTTATTTTCTTAATTAAAAATGATGGGCTTGCAGCCATAGTCATGCATCTTGATGAATTTTTAAGCAATAAAAAGATAAATAATGCCATAACAAAATATAATTATAAAAACCTTAGAAAGGAAAAAATAAGAAGATTCTATGACTGGTTGAGCATTGCCAATGATATAGCAGTTGGAATGGAGTTCCTTGTCGGTAGTTTTTTATTCCTTCCAAATCATAATGAGCTTGATGGTGTTTACCTTTTTATAATAGGAAGCTCCCAGCTTTTAATAAGGCCAATGATTAATATTGTGCGCAGGGCACATTTATTTTTATTATCAAAAATTAACAGATAAATTTAATTTTATATTATACATAAAGGTTTATGAAAATAAGAGTGGAAATTAAATACCTGCCAAATGTTGAGGATCCCGAGGCGCTCAGCATAAAGAGAAACCTATCCATGCTTGGATATTCCGGTATAGATGATGTTAAAACATACAAAATTTATGAGTTTACAACATCAATAAATGAGGAGGATTCAATGCGCCAGATTCAGGATATATCTGAAAATATACTTACCAATCCGGTTATTCAGGAATATAAAATAGAGAAGATAAGTGATTGAATTGTTTAACATTCTGGATGCGGATGATGATAATTTAAAAAAAATGGGCAATTCGCTTGGATTATCCTTGGATGAGATGATTGTATTAAAAAACTATTTTTCTGGACTTAAAAGGAATCCAGAGGATATAGAGATTCAGGCAATTGCACAGGCATGGAGTGAACACTCGGGCTATAAAAGTTCAAAGATATACCTTAAAAGGTATTTTTCAGGCCTAAAAAGCCCTTATACGATTTTAACAATGGAAGATGACGCTGCTGTTGTATCATTTAATGAAGATTATGCGTACGTTGTTAAAATGGAAAGCCATAACCACCCCAGTGCTGTTGAGCCATATGGTGGTGCTGCCACCGGTGTTGGGGGAATTATAAGGGATGTTCTTTGCATGGGTGCACAGCCGGTTGCCCTCATAGATTCATTATACTTTGGAAATCCAGAAAATACCAGTGGCATGTTAACAGAGAGATTTATTATTAACAGGGTTGTTGCAGGAATCAGGGACTATGGAAACAGGGTTGGCATACCAACTGTTGCCGGTTCAGTAGATTTTGATGACAGCTACAATACAATACCACTTGTAAATGCAGGCTGCATTGGCATAGTTAAAAAGGATAAAATTGTAAGAAGCAGGGTTGAAAAGGAAAATGATATATTGATAGTCTGTGGTGGAAGAACAGGCAGGGACGGCATTCATGGTGTTAATTTTGCATCAAAAACGCTCAATGAAAATGATTCAGAGAACAGGAATGCTGTGCAGCTTGGAAATCCCATTATAAAGGAGCCATTGATACATGCAATACTTGAAATAAATGACCTTGGCATAATAGATGGCATGAAGGATCTTGGCGGTGGCGGTTTTTCAAGTGCCGTGGGTGAGCTTTTATACGCTGGCGGTTTATCTGGCATCATAAACCTGGATAATGTGCTTTTAAAGGATGCAAACATGGAACCCTGGGAGATATGGGTCAGTGAATCACAGGAAAGAATGCTTCTGGCCATGGAAGAAAAAAATTTAAAGCTTGCAGATGAGATTTTCAAAAAATGGGGTATAGAATATTCAGTAATAGGCAGAACAGTAAAAAGTGATAATTTAATCATAACATATAAGGGCAAAAAGATTTTGGATATGAATTTAAAATTTCTAACATCAGGGCCGGTATATGCAAGGAATTACCGTCCGGTGATTAATAATAAATCAGATATTGCAATTAGGGAGCCAGAAAATTATGAAAAATTTATAAGGGATTTTATTTCAAGGCCAAACATATGCTCAAGGTTTAATATTGTTAGGCAGTATGATTTTACCGTTAGGGGATGCACAATAACAAAGCCATTCACCGGATTTCCGAATCATGAAACGCATTCAGACGCATCAATTATTAAGCCCCTGGAAAATTCAATGTCAGGCTTATCGATAACTTCAGGTTCCAGGGGCAAAATTGTAAGTATAGATGCATACAATGGCACAATGTGGGTACTTGCAGAGGCGTATAAAAATACAATAAGCTCCGGTTCAATGCCGCACAGCATTATCGATGCCCTTAATTTTGGAAATCCTGAAAACCCTGAAACAATGTTTAAATTTAAGGAATCTGTGAGGGCCATATCAGATTTCTGCAGGTATATGGATCTTCCATTGGTTTCTGGTAATGTCAGCTTTTATAACCAGTCTAAATATGGTGAAATAAAGCCCACACCCAATATACTTATGATAGGCATTATGGATAACATAGTAAAAAGGATAACACCAGATTTAAAATCCACTAATTCAGGGTTATATGTAATAGGTAATATTATTAATACGCTGGCAGGAAGCGAGTACTCAGAAATGTTTAATGCAGAATATTCATACATACCGCCTGTGAACCTCAATGACCTAAAGATATTGATGGAATTATTAAAAAATAACAGGGAAATAATTAATTCTGCACATGATGTTTCCCAGGGTGGATTAATAATGGCACTTTTAGAGATGGCATTTGGTGGGTCCATAGGCATTGATGCTGATTTATCCCAAATAGATGGCAAGTTGAACGAAAAATTATTTTCAGAGCTTGGCACGGCCATTGTAATAGAGGTTAAAAATGGCATGGAAAAAGCGTTTGAGGAGAAATTTAAATCGGTTAATCCGGTTAGGCTTGGAAAAACAGTAAATAATAAAATAATCATAAAAAATCTTGGGAAGGTTGTAATAAATGAGGAAATAGACAATTTAAGGCATATATGGGAGCATGGACTTGATAAATATATATAATCAAAAATTTTATAATTGTTTTACATAACATATTATGGGAGATTTTATAAAAAAATTTGAATATCTGGAGGATTTAAATATAACACTGGAACTTGCATACAGATTAAATTATAACTTCAAGGGATGCGGATACATAAAGGTGTATTCAGGAAAAATAGACCCGGAAGAGGAAAATTATGAAATTTATATGGAAAGCCTTGACTGCGGAATGTCAGAGGATGAGGTTAATTCAAAATATAATAAGATGATTGGTGAAATAAGGTCCGGTGATATAGACCTGTCTTTATAGAATCATCTTCTAACAAATGTTAAATAAAACATTTAAATCATTATCCGTGAAAAAATACTGGAGAATTATTGCAGTTATCCTTATAATATCAGGAATTATCATGGTTGGCACTGGGTATCATGGACTTACCCAGATTCCTGTAAAAAACAGCGAGCATCAGATCAATTCCGGTGAGTATGAATCAGATGATTTTAACTTTTCCTCAAATTATGAGCTAATGATGATTACAAACAGCAGCAATTACGGCCTTGTAAAGGAATCCATGGCAAAGTATATTTCACCAGCGAATATAAGTAAATATGCGGTAAAACCCGTTTCATCCAGTGATGGTACATTAATTTATAAAAATCTAACCGGGAATTATGTTTTTATAGCATTTAACAGCCAGAAACCATTGATGGACTATGAATTTGCAAAAATAACAGAATTCAATGATGTTAAATATTCCGGTTATCTTGCTGCCTTAGGGGCCCTATTCACCGGATCTGGCATTATCTTGCTGTTCATTTATATAGTTTATCCAAAACTCAAAAATAATAACAAAAAAATTTAAACCTATGTGTTATATTGTTTTTATGATCGTCTCCCCCCTGGATTACAGATATGGCAGAGATAAAATGAAAGGTGTTTTTTCAGAGGAAAACAGGTTAAGAATAATGCTCAGTGTTGAGGCCGCACTTGCACAGGCAGAATCGTATTATAAAATCATACCTGAAAATGCGTATAATGATATACAGAGAGTTGTTAATTCTAATCAGGTTAAACTTGAAAGGGTAAAAGAAATTGAGAAACATATAAAGCACGACGTAATGGCCATTGTTGATGCTTTAACAGAAAAATGCAATGAGGGAAAAAATTATGTCCATTTTGGGGTCACATCCAATGATATTAATGATTCTGCAACTGCAGTACAGATCCATGATGCCATAAACATCATTACATCAGATCTTATTGAATTTATGAATATTCTTATAAAATTGATAAATGAAAATATGGACACAATAATGGTTGGGAGAACACATGGCCAGCATGCCAGCCCCATTACATTTGGCCTTAAGCTTTCTGTATACCTTTCAGAGATTACAAGGCACCTTGAACGTTTAAGCGGCGCAAGGCAGAGGATAATTGTTGGAAAAATTTCTGGCCCGGTTGGAACAGGTGCCGCTTTAGGTGATAGGGCAAGGGACATTCAGAATAAAACGTGTGAGATACTCAGGATAAGGCCGGAAACTGCATCAACACAGATAGTGTGCAGGGACAGATACATAGAGTATCTGTCAATTTTAAACAATATATCAGTATCTCTTGAAAAGTTTGCCACCGAGGTCAGGAATTTACAGAGGCCTGAAATTAATGAGGTCTCAGAATATTTTAATTCCAGCGAACAGGTTGGGTCAAGCTCAATGCCCAGCAAAAGGAATCCAGTAAATGCCGAGAATATAGTGAGCCTGTGCAGGCTTATAAGGTCCTATATAATTCCGGAGTATGAGGCGGGCATACAGTGGCATGAAAGGGATTTAACAAACAGCGCCCTTGAAAGATTTACAATACCATACACATCCATACTGACGGATGATGTGCTTGCAAAATCAATTGATTTATTTAAGAACATTTATATAAATAAGGATGAAATGTTAAAAAAGGTAATTAATGATCAATTCATTATGTCTGAAAGTGTAACAGTAACCCTCGCCAGAAATGGTATGCCCCGGCAGGAGGCCCATGAATTTGTAAGGGAGGCATCAATGAAGGCTTACATGGAAAAGATTTCATTTAAAGAATCACTAATAAAAAATGGAATAGAAAAATTTATAGATAAAAGCATGCTTGATGATGCTCTTGACCCATTTAAATTCACAGGCATGTCCAGAGAAATATGTATGGGTGCCATAGAAGAGGCGGAGAATATGATTAAATACGCAACAGGTGATTTGTATGATTAATAATTTCGATAACAAAAAACTGGAAGATAAAAAAATGTATAAGCTGATACTTGAAGAAATTAATGGGGATGAAAAATCAATAACAGGGATACAGAAGTCTCTGGAACAAAAGGGAATAAACATGCACAGGCTTGTCCTTACGGGATATCTTGATGCCATGGTTGAGCTGGGAATATTAAAGGAGAAGGAGATTAAACCTGCCAGAATTTTTTCATTCCTTGATGATAGCCAGGATATTTATTCAATAGTAGGTGATGTTGCCAGATCAATGGATTCCGAAAAATCTGGACTCTATTCATTGTATTTATTGAATTATCTCTTTGAACGTCCAATATTTATGAGGGAAATTGAAAAATGCAATGTTTCACAAATTAACAAGAATGATTACAACACTGTAAACCCACCGTTAAGATCTGACTATATAAGAAAGCTCGAGATGACAGGCGTAAAAATTCCACAGAGCAATTTAATGATAGAGCCAGTAAATAAGGATATTTACACAATATCAAGGCTCCTCAGGGAAATTGTTTATTCTCAGTTTGATTTAAAAAAATATAACGTGGCAAATAATAATCAGAGAACTCTGGATTGAAAAGTTTATATTTCTAAATTAACTTATAAAAAGGACAGTTATGACAATATACATGTATGTTTTAGCATATAAATTAAATGGGCAGTTCTGGTCATTGGACCCGGAGGGTAAAAAATCAGTAAACAAAAAACTTATAGATTTTATAAATGGCTTTAAAAAGAATTTAATCAGCATAAAATATTATAAATCGGTAAGGCATGATAATGATATTTTGTTCTGGTCAACAGCCTATGAACCAATAAACCTTGAAAAACTTAAGGAGGGGATTAATTCTGCACTTGGCACCTATGGCGATTCAACATACAGCATGCTATCATTATATGAGGATTCACCGTATATTAAGGAGGGAAAAAACCTGGAGGATACATTAAAAACAGACCCAAAGAAGTATTTTGTGGCATACCCAATGAGCAAGGATCGTGAATGGTATTTAATAAACTATGAGGAACGCAGGAAAATACTCGCAGGACATATAGGAACTGCCAGGGGAGATAGGGAAAGTTCAGGAATTTTGTCATATACAACGTACTCATTTGGCCTTGGAGATCAGGAATTTGTGGTTTTATATGAGGTTGAGGATCTTGCAGCCTGGTCCCATGTAACGGAAAAGCTTAGAGAGGTTCTTGCCAGAAAGTGGATAACAAACGAAACCCCAATATTTGTTGGGATTTATAATAATGATGATTTGGTTGATTAATATGTCATTAAAGGATTACCTACGTGGAAAGGATTATTTTATTGATCCACCTGAGCTGGAGCCCCTTAAGCCAGAAGATGTTATGAAAAGGCTTAATGAATATAAAATTATTGATGTAAGAACCGGCATTGAATTTCGCAGGGGCCATATAAAAAATGCGGTGCATTACAAATTAGGCCGTGAGGATGATAT
This sequence comes from Acidiplasma sp., assembly GCF_038728925.1. Taxonomy (NCBI): domain Archaea; kingdom Methanobacteriati; phylum Thermoplasmatota; class Thermoplasmata; order Thermoplasmatales; family Ferroplasmaceae; genus Acidiplasma; species Acidiplasma sp. Next base: position 87,071 of record NZ_JAVYSZ010000004.1, on the reverse strand, counting down.
CATTAAGGATTTTGGCAGGGATGCAAAGATTATCCTTGTATGCAAGACCGGACATAGAAGCAGGGCGGCAGCAAACAGGCTTGCAAGGATGGGCTATAAAAAACTTTACCACCTTGATGGTGGCATGAATACATGGAGAAAGGAAAAATTGCCTGAGGAAAAAGGAAAATAAGCCTATGCAAGCCCAAGCTGTTCCATTTCATTCTTCTGCTTGGATTTCAGCTTTAGGTTGTATCTTGTTATGTATCCGGCAAGCTCATTAAACGTTTTTTTTGTTACGCTGTTCTCAACGAAGTTCTTTAAAACCTCCTTATTGTGCTTAAAGTCCTCGTTAAATACATCCTTATTTTTCTCTATGAGCTCCTCTGCTATCCTTTTTATATTTGATGGTCTTATACTTCCCACGGTTATCACAACCTGATTTTATAAAAATATATAAAGTATTTCAAATTATGGCGGCACCACAGTAACCGGTATATTTGAATGCGCAATAATACCTGAGCTTACAGAACCCAGTATTAATTTGCTTATCCCGTGAAGCTTCCTTGTGCCTGTAATGATTAGATCAACATTGTCCTTCTCTGCCTCCTCTATGATTAATTTTGATATTTCCTCGCCGTTGGAGTTTAATTTGATTAATTCATATTTTACACCCGCTTTATCAAGTTCCTTTGATGCATGTGATAGAATTTCATCGGCTGTTTTATCCTGGCCCTCATACACAGATTCAGGTATATATGAGTCAAAACTGGCACTGATTCCAACTATTGTGGGTATTACATAAACTATTTTATATTCATTTATTGCACACTTCATACTCAATGCATATTTTAGTGCCTCCTTTGCACCCTGCGAATCATCATAAGATACTAAAACCTTCATATGGGTTTATTTTTTAAGTATATATTAATTTATTTATTTTTATGTTAGTATACCATATAAAAATAAATTAAAAATAATTTATATGCCTTAAATAGTTTTAACAGACATTTTTTTGCACTGTAAAATTTCTAAAATAGGTATTTATATTATAAAATAATACCATAAGCAAATTACCATACTTTGAGGTGACATATTGAAGAGAAGTTCAAGAGATTGGAAAAAAAGGGGGCATATGCGCTGGAAATGGAGAAAGAAAAAGATAAGAAGATTGAAGAGGGCAAGACGGGCAAGCAAACAGTAATTTTACCCTTTTATTTTTTAAAATAAAAAATTTTAAAATTGAAAACTTTTAAAATGTAAATAGATATTATTGAACAATTTTTAAGGCATTCAGTGCACTTAGAGGATTTTCCTGGGATACAAGATCGGATATTAAAATACGCTTCTGTTGCATGGAATCTCTGAATCTTACTGTTACGGTATTATCATCCAGCGTCTGAAAATCAATGGTAATACAGTATGGTGTTCCTATTTCATCCTGCCTTGCATACCGTTTTCCTATGGATCCAACATCATCGTATATTATATATTTATCCTTTGGGAATAGATTTGAAAACAATTCTTTGGCCTTTTCCTGAAGTTTCTGCTTTTTAAGCAGCGGGAAAACTGCCATATGAAATGGCGCAACATATTCATTAAGTGCAAGAACGTTATACCCATTGTCCCTTTTATAAAATGACTGTGACATAACTGATAATATTATTCTATCAATTCCGTATGAGGGTTCTATCACATATGGTATTACTTCTTTCTCACCAATTTTTACCGTCATTGACTCACTGGAATTATTACCGTGATTTGTAAGGTCAAAATTAGTCCTGTTGGCGATTCCAACTATTTCAAACCATTCATCGTCTATTAAAGCCTCTGCATCCCAGCTATCCGCAGCATAGTGTGCGCGTTCATCAGGCATATGCTGCCTGAACCTCAGCATTTCATTTTTTATTCCAATTTTATTTAAAAGCCGCTGTGTTTTCAAAACAAAGTATGCCATGGCCTGATTTGGTATTATGCCAGATTCATAGGCCTCCTTTACGGTCCTTTTATATACATCACCGGTATTTGGCAGCAATTTTACAGGAAGATAATCATAAAGTTCACCAAATTCAAGGCTATCAGGATCAAAAAATGATTCTATTTCACACTGGTTAAATTCCTTTAATCTTATCAGGCTCTGCCTTGGTGATATTTCATTTCTGAATCCCTTGCCTGCCTGACCGACAATCATTGGAAGCCTGTTTTTATTATAATTGTAAAGAAGCTTAAAATTTACAAAGATTCCCTGGGCAGTTTCAGGCCTGAGGTACATGTCGTTGGCCCTGAACATTAAATTAAAATCGTAAACTTTCTTAATTATATTTCCGCATACAGGGCATTTAAGGTTGTTTTTTGATGATATTTCATTTGCCTCATCCAGATTTTTTGGCACAGCATTTATCCCATTGTATTTAAGAACTGTTTCCAGCTTGAATTTGGTCTTGCATTTATCACATTCACAGGCAAGGTCAGAAAATCGGTCTATATGGCCTGATGCCTTAAAAACAGGTTCCGGTGTTAAATTTGGAGTGTCTATAAATATTGCGCCATCCTCAAGATAATCCTCACGCCAGAGTTTTATTATATTCTCCTTAAGAAGGACGCCAAGGGGTCCGTAATCATAGAATCCGGAAAAACCACCGTATATGGAAAATGATGGCCAGAAAAAACCCCTTCTCTTGGATAATTCAATTATATCATTATACATATTAATCATTGAATACCTTTAATAATTCAACATCATATAGCATTCCATAAATATCACCGTGGCCTGAAAGAACCGGAACCTGGTTATAGTTCCCCTGAGACATAAGCTTAACAGTTTCCCCTATTGTTGAGCTAAGATAAACCACTACAGGATTCTTTACCATTACATCCCTTACAGGCATATTTGGAACCCTTATGTTTGATTTCTCAATAATATATGTAAATACATTTCTTATACCCTCCCATGACCATGGATCCTCATCATCGGCAATGCCTGCCTCTGATAACACCTCTGTTGATGATAATTTAACCTTGTCAAATATATCCCTGTCAGTAATTAGGCCAACAAATTTTGCCTCTGCATTTAAAACTGGAAATGAGAATATCTGTGATAATTTCATGGCTATAAGTGCAACGCTCAATGGTGATTCCTCCCATATTGGAAATGCATTGTATGTCATTACCTCCTTAACCTTTCTCTCGCCAAACTTTTCCTGTATTATATTTAAAAAATTTTGTGGTGTTAGTATGCCTGTGACCTCATCATTGTCATTGGTAACAACAAGATGTCTTTTACCCTGTATTGTGATTTCCTTAGCAGCCTCTTCAACATAATCATCCTCTTTTACCGTATTTGCCTTCCTCATTACGAGTGCGGTCTGGGTTTCATTTGGGTTATAAAATATATCACGTCTTGTTATAACCCCTGCATATTTTCCATCCCTGCCAACAAGTGGTATACCTGTAACATTATTCTTTATTAATACCCTTATTACATCAGATACTGAACTTGGAACATTATATGTTATTGGATTTCTTGTCATTATTTCCTTTACCCTGTAATTCATAGCGGTATATATTATTATATTAAATAATTTTTATGATTTTAAATAATATATTACATTTAAAATTTGCAATAAAATTAATATACAGATATAATGATTTAAGATAGGATTTTATGGAAATAAACATGGAGGATAATATATCAAAATGGGAAAAGGATGTTATAGACACATCAAAAAATAATAAATTATTATATTTTGATAGCAAATTTTTTTTGAGAATTAAATCCCCAAGCCTCCCTTTTATTTTTGATGACATAGTAAACAAGGATAAAAAGATGTCATTTCACACACATGAGGATGTGGATTCAAGAAAAAAGGATGAAATCATTGTTTCAGGTGGTGAAAAATTAATTAATTCGCTTAAAAATATCTATTATAGGGCCCAGAGTGCATTAAACGAGCACGGTACCATAGCCCTTTATCTATCATTTGGCATCCTGAAATGGCAGGATTCAGATGGTTCTGATGTTGAGACACAGCTATTTTTTGTTCCTGTGGAAATGACAAGAAAAATATACGATGAGTATTATATAGAATCTGTTCAGGGAGATATATTCTTTAATCCAGTACTAAGGGAAAAGCTGGATCAGTTTAATATTAAATTTGACTTTAATTTCGATGAGAATTTAAATATTATGGATGCAATTAAATCCTTTAAGTCAGCAATAAAAGAAACAAAATGGGAGGTAAAAAACAGTGTTTATTTGGGCATTATATCATTTACGAATAACATAATTTATAACGATTTAAAGGCAAACCATGCCCTTATAATGAAAAATGACCTCACAAGGGCACTTGCTGGGGATTTTGATACAGTTAAAAAGTTAAATGCTATGATGCCGGATAATATTGATTATTCCGGGATAATAACTGCCATGGATGCAGATTCCAGCCAGCTAAAGGCCGTATACGCCGCAAGGCATGGGGCAAGTTTTATACTTAATGGCCCGCCGGGTACTGGAAAGAGCCAGACAATAGCAAATATAATTATTGATTCGATAAGCAACGGAAAAAGTGTACTTTTTGTCAGCGAAAAAAAGGCTGCAATAGATGTTGTCAGAAGGCGCCTGGAGGAGAATGGATTTGGCGATTTTCTTCTTGACCTCCATGGAAATATATCCAAGTCAGATGTAATCAAATCATTTTATAAAAGCATTGATTCTGAAAAGAACATACGAAATGAACCAATGCCGGGAGATAGATATACAGGAGTTCTAAATGGATATGTTAATTCACTGCATCAGATAAGGGAGAATTCAGGTATATCAGTATATGACGCTGCCTGCAGAATAATAAAAAGTAAAACAAATGTGCATATTGATATTGATGATAAGGTTTTGAAATATAAATATGACGACATTGAGAACATAAGGTTTCAGTTATCAGAGCTTGCGGATTATTATGATATAATTCGCGATTATTTTAAGGTTCCAGAGGGTTTCAACTTAAACTATTTTAAAAAAAATAAGAATGAATTTTATAAATCAATTGAGGACATTATGGCATCCATTGAATACATAAATAATCACAGAGACCAAATAGAAAAAGATTTTAAAATAAAATTAACAAATATATATAATTATAAGATTTTATTTTTACTTGCCTGTGGCATTAATTATGGCATTAATATAACCCCAGAGGATTTAAACATTGATTATACCAAATTAAACATCAGGCTTAATGAATATTTTTCTAAAAAATATGATTACGATAAAAAATTAGGGGAATTAAAAAAAATTCATGGTGATGGAATTTTGAATACAGACCTGGAAAGGCTGTACAGTTTATTAAAAAATGAATATAAATCTCCATTTAAAAGAATGTCATCATCGTATAAGGAAATTTATGCAAAAATAAGAAATATCTATAATTTTACTGAGAAAAAGGGCTATGGTGAAATTCTGGAATATATTGGCACTGCAAGGGCAATAAAGCTTGAGGGAAATAACATTAAAAAAATCGAATTAGAAATAGGCGACATTAACCATGATAATATAAAGAAGATTGCGTATATATCTAATATTTTAAATAACATTAAGGATAAAAAAATAATAGATGATATCCCTGAAACTTTTAAAATGAAGGATCATGATTTAAATTGTGATATAATCAGGAATTATATATTATTATACAGGGGTATAAGAAACTACAAATTATATTTTGATGATTCAATCAAAATTAATGAATATGATTTAACAAAAATTTACGAAAACATGGGTACCCTGTATAAATTTGACCTTGAAAGATACATAAAATTAGTTGATTTAATGGACAATTTGAACTCGCAGGGCATTAAAATTAATGGCATTCTTGGCACCGAAATACATGACCGTGACATTCTTAACGCATTTAATCACGAGTATTATACTAAGTTCCTAAATTATTATGTAAGAAATGATGAGAACCTTAGAAATTTTAGCTCCAATTCATTCGAACGCCTTATCAAAATGTTCAGGGAATTCGATATAAAGAGAATGGATATATATAAAAAGGGTCTGATTTATTCCCTTTATAAGAGAAAAATTGCGGCAATGGAAAAATATCCAGAGGAGGTTATGGTAATAAAAACAGAGAACGCGAAGAAAAAATTCCAGAAGCCTGTTAAAAAGATATTCGGAGAAATAAGGGATATATTGTTCAGCATTAAGCCATGCTTTATGGCAAGCCCCATAAATGTTAGTTCATACATTGGGGTTAATATAAATTTTGATGTGGTTATATTTGATGAGGCCTCACAGGTAACCCCTTCCGAGGCCGTGGGTTCATTATTCAGATCAGGCCAGGCAATAATTTCCGGGGATACACAGCAGCTTCCACCGACGTCATTTTTCGAAAATGTCAACCAATCCAAATATAACGAAAACTACGTTGTCCTTGACAATATAATGGATCAGTTTGATGCCATTGGTTTGTCAAAATTGTCACTAAAGTGGCATTACAGAAGTGTTGATGACCGTTTAATAGCATTTTCCAACAAATATTTTTATGATAATTCACTTGAAACATTTCCATCTGCATACAAATCATCAGAAAATTCAGGAATAGTTTTTGACTATGTGGAGGGTACATATGGCAGGGGAAAATCAAGAACAAATATTTCAGAGGCAAATGAGGTTGTGAATATAATTAAAAAAGAATATAATTATAACGAGTCAATAGGAATCGTTACATTAAGCGATGCCCAGAGGAGTGCCATAGAGGATGCTGTAACTGAATACTCAAGAAATGATAATGTGCTTGCGGATATGATAAATAATGGAAATCTGTTTATTAAGAATCTTGAGAATGTGCAGGGAGATGAGCGTGATATAATCATTTTCAGCATAGGTTATGGAAGGGATGAAAATGGAAAATTAACAATGAATTTTGGCCCTTTAAATTCTGCCGGTGGTGAAAAAAGGCTTAATGTTGCAATTACCAGGGCAAGAAAAAAAATAATAATAGTATCGTCAATTAAACCAGAAGACATAAAAGTACCGGAAAATGCTGCCGGCAGCGGCCCGGAACTGCTAAGAAGGTACATACATTTTGCGGTAACAGGTGATGGTAATACGGTTAATAAATTCTCAAGCTCTGATGAAATAACAGACGATATCTATGAGGCACTTATAAATTCTGGATTAAAAGTGGACAAAAATGTTGGCTTTTCAAAAAACAATATACCTCTTGGCATAATTGACCCGGCAGATAAAAATCATTACATACTTGGTATAGAAACAGATGGCGACGTTTATTACAGAATGAAAACACCATCTGAAAGGGAAAGAATTAGAAATAATGTGCTTTCAGATCGTGGCTGGAATATTTACAGGGTATGGTCCCTTGATTACATAAAAAATCGGGATGCTGTAATTAGAAATATAATAAATACAGTGAACAGGTTAAGCCAGATAAATGATGAAAGCGCTGGGAGGGAGATTTGAACTCCCGAGCTATTTCAGCACAGGTTTTCCAGACCTGCGCCCTACCAGGCTAGGCTATCCCAGCAACGTATACATAAATACTTTTTTTTATAATATTCTTTCGAATAATGGTATTGTAAGACTCTTCTCAACACCATCCATGGTTCTTAATTTTTCAAGCACAAATGTTGAAAGATCCTTCATTGTTTTCTGTGCTGTTAATATTATTATGTCCCAATCACCGGTAATAATTGATGCTGAAATGACGTTGTCAAGCTTTGCAAGGTTGGCGCATAATGTTCTCTGATCTGTTTTTGACTTTGAATCATACTGTATTAATATGTAGGCAAGAACAGAATACCCGAGCTTCTCATAATCAAGGTCTACAGTGTACTTCCTTATAAAACCTTCCTTCTTAAGGCGCTCCATCCTCTCAAATATTGTTGCCCTGGGCATCTGCAATGCATTTGATATATCTGAAATTTTATCCCTGCCATGTTCCTTTAAATACTCTATAATTTTAGTATCCTTTTTATCAATACTATCCAACATTATACCAAAATGGCAATTCATTATTTAAATTATTTGTTTTAATAACAGAATTTACACTAAAAGCTTTATAAATTGTAATAATATAAAGTTAATATGGAAATAGCATATAAAAGCAATGATTATGTTAAAAAGGAAGTTGAGCTTGCCATGAAGCACCTTGCAGATAAGAAGGTACAGCATGCCATAAAGGTGCAGAGTTTTATCCGGTCCTATGTGACGGATTTTTTAAGATCAAAGGGCTATATAGAAATATCGCCAATTATAATATCACCGCTTACTGACCCACTAAACCATCCTGTATATGACCCAAAGATAAGTGCCTATGGAGGCGATATGTGGATAACAAAAAGCATGATATTCCATAAACAGATAGCAGTTCAGGAATTAAAAAAGATCTTTATAATGTCACCAAACATAAGATTAGAAAAGGAGGAAAAGGCTGAAACAGGCAGGCATCTGTATGAGTTCACACAGATAGATATTGAGGCACTGGAAAAGACAAGGGAGGATATGATGGATCTTGCCGAGGATTTAATAATATATACAATCAAAAGGATAAAGGAGGAGCACCCAGAGGAACTTGAATATTTTGGGCGTGATCTTCCAGATTATCAGAAACCATTCCCAAAAATAACATATGCTGAGGCAGAGGAAAAATATGGAAAGGATTTTGAAAGGATCATTTCAAAGGAATCAAAAACGCCCATATGGCTGATAGATATACCATTAAAGGAAAGGGAATTCTATGATCGTGAGTACCCTGACAAACCAGGAATACTAAGGGATATGGATTTAATATGGCCCGAGGGTTATCAGGAGGCATCATCTGGGGGAGAAAGAGAATATGAGCTTGACAGAATAATAGAAAGAATACATAAAAAGGGGCAGACTGAGGAACAGTTTAAATGGTTCATTGAGCTTGCAAAACACGGAATTAAAATGTCCACGGGATTTGGTATAGGCATAGAAAGATTCACAAGATTTGTGTGCGGATTAGAAAGAATAGAGGACACATCACCATTCCCAAAGATTCCTGGAAAGGTATCATTATAAAATTTTATTTTTTTAAAAAATTTAAATAGCAATTTTTAGATTACCCACCATATGACAACCACAAGTGTGGTTATACCCGCACTTAACGAGAAAAAAAACCTTGAAAGATTAATTCCTGAGCTTAAAAAAAGGAATCTGGATTCTATTTATATAATAGACGATGGCTCTGATGATGGGACTCCAGAAATAAAAAAGAGGTATCCGGATGTGCATTTATTATTCAGGAGTGGCAGGCTTGGCCTTATTAGTGCAGAGCTTGATGGCATGAGGCTTTCTGATTCTGATTATGTTGTTGTCATGGATGCTGATTTATCACACAGGCCTGAGGATATCAATGGCATGATAGATCAGGCAATAAAAACATCGTCTGATCTTGTTATAGGTTCAAGATATACTGAAAATGGTGTCACAGATGATGAATTTATCAGGCAGATTATTAGCAGGTCAGCAAACCTCCTTTTTCATGTTGCGTTTAACATAGATATAAAGGACTGCACATCAGGTTTTAGGGTGTACAGCAGAAGGGCGTGTGAATTTTTGGCCCATCAAATAGATATAGAAAATGGGTATGTAGGCCAGGTGGACATAGTCAACAGGCTTGTAAATAATAACTTCAAAATAACCGAGTATCCTGTAAAATTTGTAAAAAGAACTGAGGGGAAATCAAAATTGAAAATGAGGGAAATCGTAAACTTTTTCCTCTTTGTGATATATAACAGAAAAATAATGAATTATATTTATGGCACAATAATTCTTATAATATTTTTGACGGTTCTATCATATCTTGTTGTCCTGCTGTCATTTCGCATCTAATTTATCAATGCCAAGGCTTGAGGCTATTATTATTGGATCCCATACCGGCCCATATTCAGGCTCATATCCGAGGTCTGCATAGAACATGTCAGAGGCCGAAATTCCTGATGTTATTGCTGCTGCCAGGGTGTTGAGCCTCCATGCCCCATTATCTTTATCTATTATCTGCGCCCCAATAATTTTTTCCGTATTTTTATTTATTATTATCTTTATATAAACATCGCTGCCATTTAAATAGGCTGATCTGCTCTTTCCATGTACCAATATTTTTTCAGCATTTATATTATATTTGGCTGCAGTTCTTTCATTAATGCCGGTATATCCAACCTGCCAGCCAAAGACATTTATTATGGTTGTGCCCAGAGCACCGGGGAATTTACGTGTATCCCTATTTATATTTATCCCTATTGTTCTGCCCATTTTATTTGCAATCTGTGCCAGTGGGAAATGCTGCCTCTCACCGGTTATTATGTTTTTTACGGCAGCAGTGTCACCACCAGCAAATATATCATAATCAGATGTGTGAAGATAATCATCAGTGCTTATTAGGCCATTAACGGTTTTTAATCCAGCCTCCTCTGCCAAGGAAACATCCGGAATTATGCCTGTTGAGGATATCACAATATCTGCATCATGCGTTCCATATTCTGTTTTTACAGTAAATTTATTGTTATTTTTTGTGACCTCAACAGGAACTGAATTAAATTCTATATTTTTATTATTGGCCAAAACAATTTCTTTCAATACATTTCCAATATCTTCATCCAGGTAGGGAAGTATAAACTCATGCTTTGATATAAGCCTTACATTATACCTTTCACTAAGCAGCGAAAACAGCTCTGTGCCAAGAACGCCTGCGCCTATTAATGTAACATCATGTGAGTTTTCAAGCTTCTTTTTAATATTAATTGCCTCATTCATGGATCTTAAAAAATAGGTATCCTTAAGCACATCAGGAATTTTTGGTGATGCCCCTGTGGCAATAACAAGCTTATCATAGCTGTATGCAACTGTTCCTGAAAATACTCTCTTATTTACAGCATCTATCCTGTCTATTTTTGTATTTATAAAAACCCGTATTTTCCTTTTCTCTGTAAATTCCGTTATTGGATAATGTAAAAGTCTTGTAAAATCATCAAAATAGCCCGCAAGATAGTAAGGCATTCCGCATTCGGCATATGAAACAAAATTGGATTTTTCAAAAACTGTTACATTATAGTCCGGATTTTCCCGTTTAATTTTGGATGCTGCAGACATTCCTGCAGCCCCACCACCAATGACAATGACCTCCATTTTTATTTGATTTTAATTTTGTATAAAAATGTTATTAGAAATCGTCGCCATCGTCATCATCGTCATCTTCATCGTCGTCATCATCATCATAAAATTCAACGAATTTGACCATCTTAACACCCCCTTTTCATAAAGTAACATCTATTATTTATAGTTTTTTAAATAATTTATTGCTATATATTTTTCTAAAAAACATAAAAAATATTAATTTAGTTCTGCATCAATATTGTCTCTTGGAGAAAACATCATGGCAATGAAGCCTGCAAGTGAGCTTGCTATTACCAGTATTACTATTCCAAGGACGCTGTTTTTCATTACAGTTGATAAATAGGTTCCAAGGAATGGTCCAAAGGATGATAACGCAACGCCAAGGTTTATTGAAAATGCAATAAAGGAATATCTCACTGAAGAATCACTGTTTTCTGATAAAAAGGCAGGTATAACCGCATATTGGAATGATATTATTAATCCAAGAATTATACCGCTGAATAGAACAAATGGAAGGTATCCACTGTGCAGCAATAATATTACAGGATACGCAAGTATAATCATTATAATAAATATGGATGATATCCATGCCCTTCTTGATCTGACCCTGTCGCTGAGATAACCAGCAATTGGACTGCTGAATAGCCAGACCAGATTTGTAACAAGAACGGCCAGGTCTATTGATGCTGCACTGAGTTTTGTATAAAGCCCAAGATATGTTGGCATGTATGCTATTTCCCCATAGTATATAATTCCGTTTCCAAGTAATAAAAGTGTGCCAACAATAACAAATTTATAGTATTTTTTAAATACATCCACTATTGGAAATTTCACGGTTTTTTCAGCATTAAACACAATTCTTTCCCTTATTTTATATCTTGTTAGAATTGCAATTGCAAGTGGGATGGCACCAAACCAGAACATTATCCTCCAGCCTATTGTGCTGAATGCTGCCCCGGGTGCTATATAAAGTGCTATTTCATTGGCAATTACAGCAAAGATAAGCCCAAGTGCTGCTCCCCCCTGCTGTATCCCTGAAAAAAATCCCCTTAAACCCTGCGGGGAATTCTCATTTACTATGGTCTGGCCACCACCCCACTCACCAGCAAGGAAAAATCCCTGTGACATTCTTAAGGCTATCAATAAAACGGTGGCAAGGACACCAACCTGAGCGTATGTTGGTAAAAATCCCATGGAAACGGTTGCTATTCCCATGCCAAGCAGGGAAACAAGCCATATACTCTTGCGCCCAATTTTATCTCCAAAGTGCCCCAGAAATACCGCCCCTATGGGCCTTGCAAAGTATCCAAGAACAAGAGTTCCTAAAAATAATAAAACAGATGCTATGTAGCTGCTACTTGGAAAGAACAGTGGTGCTATAGTTGTAGTTACATAAAGATAGACAACAAGGTCAAATAATTCAAATCCCCAGCCCAGATTCGCTGAAACTGATATTTTTAATGCGTTGGTAAAATCCTCATTTTTATAGCTTTTAAAAGTAACATTCTTTTCTATCATTAAAAAATTTTAGTAAACAATAATATATAAATATTTTTACTATTTCCCGTAATTAATTTCGTTAATTGACGATTTATATTCAATTAGCTCCCTTTTAACAAGCGCCCTGGCAATTTTTCCGGTATATGTTTCTGGTAAAAAATCAGAAAATTTTATTAACCTCGGATAGGCATAAAGTGCAAGCCTATCCCTTACATATTCCTTTATAATTTTGTCAGGATTTTGAACAGTTTTGTCCTTTAATACTATTATTGCACCTATAATTTTACCCCTTATATCATCGTCTATACCTGCAACTGCAGATTTTTTAACAAATGGAATCTCATCTATTACATTTTCAACCTCTATTGGATTAATTCTGTATCCGGATATCTTTATGATTTCATCGCTCCTATTAACATATTTAATAAATCCATGGTCTGAATATCCAAGGTCCCCTGTCATAATTACATTTTTTATAATTTTTGCATCGGCATTATTATAGCCAATCATTACCACAGGATCTGGAAGCTCTACCCCAATTTCTCCAGTTTCACCCTCATTGCACAGTGTACCGTCAGAATGATAAATATTAACACTGTGACCGGGCACAGGCCTTCCAGTTTTATCCAGATTATTCCATTTGTACATGTTTATTAGCACCATGTTTGCCTCAGTTTGGCCATATGTCTGATTTACCCTAATGCCAAGCCTATCGTGCATGTAATTTATTAATTCAGGTGATATGTATTCACCGCCTGTGAGAATGGACTTAACATTATGATTATATATTTTTCCTGAGGATTTAATCATTCTAATTGCGCTTGGTACCAGAAAAAGGTAATTTATATGAAATAGATTTAAAAAATCGAAAAATTCATCCGGATCAAATTTTTTCCTCTCCCTTATAACAACTGTATTTCCTGTGTATAGTGCAGGCAGCAGGCTGTCAGCAAGACCACCAGCCCATGCCCATTCAGCAGGTGTTGAAAATAAAGAACCCGCATCTGGGAAATCATATCCCATAATCCATGCCGGCATATTCCCTATAACCCACTGATGTGGAAGCATTGCTCCCTTGGGATTTCCGGTGGTACCTGAGGTATAAATTAGCTGTGCTGGATCTGATTTTTTTGTGTTTTCATATGGTTCATTACTGTTTTTGCCGTTAATGCCAAAATCCAGCCCGTCTCCAATTTTGATTATATCTATGCTTTTGAACTTTTCCCTGAATTGTATATTGCTTATGATTGCCCTTGACCCAGAACTGCAAATTCTGTATTTTATTGCCTCGTCTCCAAAAACTGGTGATAATGCCAGTGCTGTGCCGCCCATTTTATAAATTCCCAAAAGAGAGATAACAAAATCAAATGACTGGTCAAGCAAAATTGAGACCACATCACCCTTTGAAATACCTATTTCCCTTAAAAGTTTTGCAACGTAGCCACTTCTTTCCTTTATTTCCCTATATGTCATTCTCTTATTTTTGTCTATTAATGCAACACCGCTGTTTTTTTCTATTTCTTCAGATATATTTAAATGATCTGGAATGTCAAATTTAAAATCTTTATATATCGATTCATAGTCCATGTCTTTGGCATTTTCTTTAAATAGCATATAAATCAAAATATTTCAAATTATTTAAAATTAATTACGGCATTAAACGAAATATATTATTTTATGTGCAAATACCAACTAAGGATATATATAAAAAAGCAATAATGATTTATGACATTTGTTTATCCTGATTATAAAAAAAACAGCATATATAATCTTGCAGTAAAGTTATCGGATTCTTTAGGTGTAAATACACAAAGGGATCCAATTGATATTAACCTTGAAAAGGATAAAACAATTTTGGTTCTAATTGATGGATTCGGCATAAATTATGTTAAAAGATTGAATATTAATATGAATTACAGAAAAATTACAACAGTGTTCCCATCAACAACAGCAAGCGTTATTACAACATTGTTTACAGCAATGATGCCGGGAGAACATGGTGTAATAGGATACACAAATTATACAAATGACATTGGTGTGATAAACCCCATGAGGTTTACATTTAACGGACTTGATACATCTGAAGCATTGCAGCCAATTAGAAATTTTACAGATGAATATGATATAAAACCATACCTAAAAAATACCAATAAAAAATATGCCGTTATAATGCCGGGAAGGCTTGATAAAACAACATTTACCTCCGTAATGATGGAGGGGGATTATTATCAGTATAAGTTCTTCTGGGATTCAATTTACCAGCTGGATAATGCAGCATCCAGGGGTTATGATTTTATATACTATTACATACCATTTATTGATTCACTTGCACATGCCTATGGTACCTATCAGGATTTTGTGCTAAATGCAGCCGATGAAATTATAAACAATGTAAAGAATAGTGTTGAAAAATACAAGGATAATTATAATATAATCATAACAGCGGATCATGGGCATGTACCTGTTTCAGAAAATGTTATTATAAATGACAATAAAGACCTCCTTGAAAGGCTGGATATAATGCCATACGGTGATTCAAGGGCCATGTTTTTAAAAACAAGGCAGGATATTTCAGACCTTATAAAATATGAAAATGTTTCTATTTTTAAATATAATGATATAATTAATAAAAATCTTTTGGGAAATGTAAGTCAAAGGTTTCTGAATAGAGTGGGGGACTATTTACTCCTACCAGAGGATGGGAGGGCTTTAATATATAAGGTTCAGAATAACAGAGATAAACCACTGCTTAAAAGCCATCACGGTGGGCTAACTGAGGATGAACAGTTAGTCCCGCTTATTTATATATAATTTTGCTTGCATTTTTCCGGACCCTGCCCCTATTAGATGACGAATATGAAAAGATTTCGTCATTGCTGTATTTCCAGTATAATGCTACTGATGATACTATCACAGGAATGATCAAAAGGAAAAATGATACAGAATACCCTATTATGCCAACAATATAACCAAAGACGAGGGGAATTATCATAAATAGTATATTATTGTATGCCATGAAATATGAATTTACAGCACTGCGTTCCTCCAGGCTTGAACCTCTAGATATTATTATTGTTGATAATGGGAATACTGATCCATGAGGAATTCCAAGGAGCATCATTACCAGTATAAATGATAAAAAGTTTGGCAAAAATGGGAAGGCTGCAAGTGCGGCCGCCGTTATTATTATTGATATGAGCAATGGTAATTTAATGGAGTTAAATGGACGTACTGTCATAAATGATCTGGTTATGAATGATACTGCAAAGAAATAAATATACGGTGAATAAGCCAGTGCACCTGATATGTGGAATCTGCTTATGGCAAATAGGGTCAGGAAAATGCTGAGTGCAGCAAATGGAACATTATACGTGGTTATGGTTAAAATTGAAATCTTAAGAGACCTATTTTTAAATGCTCTTTTCCTGTTCTCATGTTTGGTCTCAGGGAATTTTATCCATATTGAGGCAATTAGGCCGGCCACTGCTATGGGCACAAAATATAAGAATACCAGTCTGTAATTGTTTGAGGTTATTGACAGTATATAGTCCTCAAATACTGGCCCTATGATTAAACTTAAGCTCAATCCAACTGAATATAGGGATATAAGCCTCTCCCTGGTTTTCTGATCATTTATCAATGATGCTGAGGTAATTAGATTGGGCATCAGCATTCCATATGAAAAACCTGCCAGTGCAGATACAGGCCATATAATTATATAATTTGCAAGGAAATATAATACTAGTAAAACTGTAATTACAATATTTGATATTATAAATAAAAATCTTCTAGGCGATGCAGATAATCTTGGATTTATGTAAAACGTTGCTGAAAATGTAAAGAGGTAAAGCAATGCAGATATAATACCTACAAAGAATTTGGAAAAGCCAAGGTCAATTTTGGATAGCAATGGCAGTGTGGTAATCACCATATTATTTGTTGACCTCATTGCTATTGTCATTACCATTATTATAACTGCCGTAAATAATATACCATTTCTACTATTTTTATTAATCATAATTAATCACGAGATAGTAGTAATTGCATGGCAATACTTAAACTTTATTACTATACTATTGATTTATAAACTATCTATTAGAAAATTACATAAATAATACTATGACCATTAGTTTCATTGATATTTTTATGATTGCAATATTTCACAGCATACAGAAACCGTGGTTTTGTGCAATTAACATGAATTAAAATTTCATAAATGCTGTTAATAATTCTGATAAGTATTGCATCATATAATATAATTAAAAAGAAACCATGAGGCATTTAACAGGATTAGGGATTTTGTACAGTATTTAAGATTTAGGCATCAAATGGATGATAACTTGCAAAGGCGTATGCTAAAATGGTTAACGGAAGGCATAATCTAAAGTTCAGTTAATTATGGTCACAAAAAGATATGTATTTAATATTAAATAATCACACAATTAAATAAACATTAAATAAAAAAGTGCGAGAGCCGGGATTTGAACCCGGGGCATGACCTTGGCAAGGTCGCGTGTTACCAGGCTACACCACACTCGCTTAACATCTAAAATACATTAGACTATAAAAATTTTGC
The DNA here is from genome assembly GCF_038728925.1 of Acidiplasma sp. Taxonomy (NCBI): domain Archaea; kingdom Methanobacteriati; phylum Thermoplasmatota; class Thermoplasmata; order Thermoplasmatales; family Ferroplasmaceae; genus Acidiplasma; species Acidiplasma sp. The sequence goes on along the minus strand of NZ_JAVYSZ010000004.1, from coordinate 69,864 downwards.
AGTTAATGCCTTTCTAAAAAAATTATTTTTTAAATATCAGGCCACGGCAAGAATAAAATGGGCTATTATTATAGATACAGGTATTGTAATATTATCGTCTGCTATTTTATTGGATATGCTTTCTGCAAATGTGGCAAAAACTGAATAAAATATTGCAGGTACATAAAAAATGAAAAAAACACCGAAGATAAATGATGGAATGCACATTGCAAGAAATCCACCAACTGACTTTTTATTATTATACACGAGCCTTGGGGTTCTCAGCCTCATACCTATTATTGTTGCAAGGGAATCCCCAACCATTATAAGGAATGCCGCCACATAAAGCACCCTGATGGAACCTATAAAACCCATAACAAGCAAAAAACCTGATGCAAGATACATTGAACCAAGGCCAAGCTTTGTGTTTTCCCTTTCCATTCTGTATACAAGATTAGTAATTCTGTAATCCTTATGCAGATACAGTATATTGCCAAAAAGGTATATTAAGAGCACAGAATAAAGGATTATAACCTTTCCAAAATGCCCGAAAAATACAAAAACAAGAATGGTAATTATACCTGTTCCTATCTGGAAATAGTCTCTGTATGATTCTCTTTTAATATCCTTGCCCTTATGCTCCTCATTTTCCAATCCGTACTTTTTCATGTTCTTATCAAGAAACATCGACATAAGCATTGGCACTGATATTGATATCAAAAGCAATTTTAGTGTGGCCATATGGTCCAATGAGGATATTAAAATTAAAATAAAATCTATGGCAAATGGTATATAAAAAAATATTGTGTACAAATATGTTGCAGCTATTAATGAATAAATATATATTGGAAGAAGTACAAAAGATCTTGAAAATAGGAATATAAGAATAATAAAAGGCATGGAAACAAGTAGTTTAATTTTGAATGTTTCTATCTGCTTTAATGATATATATATAATTGTGACAATAAATAATGCCATGGAAATAAAATCTATAATACTCATAAATGGGAAAACAATAAAATGATTTAATATTTTTGCTTGCCATTCATGGTTTATTAATATAATATATAATCTCTGGAGGGTAGTTATCAAACTTAAACCCTGCATCCCCGTACATTTTATATGCAGTGTTTTTTTCATTTACCCAGAGGTACACATACTTATATGATAGTGCCTTTAACCTGTTTAATGCTGAGTATAAAAGGTATTTGCCGTTTCCCTCATTCCTATGCTCCTTCTTTACAAAAATTGAAAGTATGAAGGCACGGTCAAAGCTTATCTGTGAGGAAAGCACCGATCCAATTACCCTTCCCTTGTTTTTTATTATTAGGGATGCATCATATAATATCTTTCCATATTCTCCATTAAATAAGGAATTTACAGATTCTATTCTATCCTGCCTGATGCTGCTGAACAGAAAGGCATCAGATGAATATCTGAATGCATCATATTCAGCATCTGCATAAATTTCAGATGATATATCCCTTGGGTTTCCTGTTTCGTATTTTGTACTAATTTCATTATATTTATAATCATCCAGATTTAAGACCATTCTTTTTCTCACTGCCTTCTTAAAGCCGATTGACTCAAGGTATTTTTCTGAAATTTCATTTTCATTAAATATTGGATTTAGCATAATCTTTTTTCTCGAATTTTTACCGGCCTCAAGAATCCAGTCAAAAAATACCTTTAATCTCTCATTGTTTATGTATTTCTGGTTCAGGAATCCAATATCAGCATAAATCCTATCATGCTTTTCTACAGAATCCATAATATACCCATAGGCAATTAAATCGTTTTTATTGACCATTATTTTTGATTTTATCTTATTTTCCATCAGGTCTGAAATTATGCCCTGATAATTTGATTTAACATCTATATCAGGATATTTTTTTTGCAGGTATTCTATCTCCTTTTTAAGTATTAAATCCCATCTGATCTTATAGCTTTCAGGACTCATTTAATACTTCATTTATTTTATCTATATTTTCTTTGTCCTTTATTATAAGGAAACTTGCCTTTCTAATTCTGTTCATTAGGCCAAAGCCAATCCCTTTTTCAGGAAATGCCTGAATAACACCATATTTTTTATCACTCTGGTCAAGTATTCTGAAGTCATAAAACAGGTTATGTGCAGCCTCCACAGCATTTTTTCCGAGAACAATTTTATCAAATTTTGCATATTTTGCATTGTCCGCTGAACATAAAACCAGGAATTCCCTGGATCTGTGTGATGATATAAACTCCCTGAATTCTTCTTCATTTTCAATAAGGAATAATTTCTTTGAGGGGGCATAGTGCCGGTATTTCATGCCCGGTGTAAGCGCAATGCTGGATTCCTTATAACCCTCGGCAACAGGGCTTATATATATCTGGCCAAATACCGCCTCAATATCCTCAACGGAATACGCACCAGGGCGTAGAAGACTGTATGGTTTTTTTGTGACATCAAGTATGGTGGATTCCACACCAAATTTTACCCTGCCCGCGTCTATGATTGCATCCACCCTGCCATCAAGTTCCTTTATTGCATCTTTTGAATCAACTATTGATGGCTTTGTTGCTATATTTGCACTGGGTGCGGCAACAGGCACACCTGCAGCCTCTATTAAATCGAGCGCGATTTTATTGTCCGGAAACCTTACACATACTGTATCCATTCCAGATGTGACGATATCCGGTATTACATCCTTTTTCTTTAACAACAATGTTAATGGGGATGGCCAGATTTTTTTCATTTTTTCTTCAATATCTTTATCAATATAGCATACATTATTTACCATTTCAAAATTTGAAACCGTTACAATTAATGGATTATCTGCAGGCCTTTTTTTGGCCTCAAAAATCTTTTTGCATGCATCTTCTGAATATGCGTTTGCACCCAGCCCGTAAACGGTCTCTGTCGGAAAAACAACAGTGCCCCCATTTTTTATTATTTCTGCAGCCCTTTTTATTGATTCATAATATTTATTATCTGAAATATTTAAAATTTCTGTCATTTTATGCTATATTACATTATTTTATTAATACATTATTGACTTAAGAGTATTATATTAATAAATCTAGTTTTTATTAAAAAAATTTAATTTTATATAAATTTTGAATATCATTACCCGCCATGCCGGGCCAATGTGGGCTGAATTATGCCAGTGGCATTAAAACTTTCTGATTCATTGAAAATAGTCTTTAATTCGGACAGTTATGTTATGGTTTTTATTAACCATGCTAAGAAACACCTTTGGATGTTGCCATACATTTGTCGCTATATAGCATAAGGTGATTATAAGCACCATCCATAAACAATGTATATAGATTTAATTAAAGTTATTTGTCTTTAACTTCTGTTACTTCTGTTATAAAAATATATAATTATAATAATTAAAGACATAATAGCAACTGTTCCTGATATTATTATAGATTTTGTTACAAATGTTATTAATCCGATAATAATACCCACACTAATGGCTGATATGAAAAACTCTTTTTTGTTATTTTCTTTTATATATATATATTAATTTTTATGATTTATTATCCTATTTTTTTCATAAAAATATGAATATACAATAAGGATAATTATAGCAAAAGATAAAAAAGTGGCAATTTTATAAATAATATTTACCGTAAAATTTGGTATATATAATAATGCTAATTGTATTATTTCGGCTATTAATAATAATATAATGCTTTTTTTTAAACTAGCTAGCTTTTTATTTATATTTATATCCATTTTACCACCCACATGCTGTTGCAACTCCATACATACCAAATGTGGAATATGCAAACCATGATAGTAACCAAATAACTGCAGGTGTTCCAATTCCATCTATATCTAAAGTTATGCCTGCTGCGGCTCCTATTGTAAGAAGACCTACGAAAACAAAACCAATTATTGATATAATGCAGTTCCAGTTATCGTCTATTGCTATTCCTATTGTTTTATCTATTTCAATATTTTTAATATTATTATTTGTTAATTTTAACATATTATTCATTGCCAATGCAATATATGAATATTCTATTCCGAATTTATTTAGTGTATTGTTATTTGAATTCATATAAGTAAATGAAATTAATTCCATACTGTTTATTAAGTTTTTCATTTCATTATTATATGTTGATTTATAATTCAATGTAAATTCATTTCCCAATAATATTTTTGATGAATTTATTGGCACAATATTTGCATATATGTATGAAATCTTTGGTTCTGCTTAATAATCACCATTTAAAATCGATTTTATGACTTCTAATAAATTCTGATGATTATAAATTTAATATAAGGGTATCAATGGAATTAACTAGAACACTATAATATTTATATTAAAAAATAATACTGTATGTAAGGGAGCATGGGGTAATCAGGTATCCTAGAGGGCTCCAGTCAGTTTGTGATTAGCTAAAGGTCATCTGATTAAATGATGAATGACTGGAACGATGAAACATGGAAGAGACCCTTAGATCTGGGTTCAAATCCCAGTGCTCCCACATATTTTATTATATTTTCCATGCATAAAGCTCAAATTTAAAGCATATTCTTAGTATTATGGAATTTTTATATAATTATTAAAACCAAAATACCTGTTAAGTGAGATACTTATATTTTGGCATCTCCGTTATAAATTATTTATTGCCCCAATAAATCATAAAATATAGGTTTATCATTATATAAATATACCTGTATTTTAAATTATTTAAATTTTAATCCATGTAAATTATTTATCTTTATAATATGTTAAATTTATATTATATCTAATGGAAAATTTTATATGTATTTTTATGTTATTATAATATGGTAAAAATATTAATTCTAACAGGAGATGCAGGAGAATCTCTGGAGGTAATGTATCCACTACAGAGAATGAGGGAGGAGGGCTATGACGTTGATGTTGCCGCACCTGAAAAAAAGAAGATACAGCTTGTGGTTCATGATTTCGAGGATGGATTCGACACATATACAGAAAAATTGGGATATAAGCTTCAGGCAGATCTGGCATTTAGGGATGTAAATCCTTCAGAATACGATGCCTTAATTATCCCAGGGGGCAGGGCACCTGAATATATAAGAAATGACCCTGATTTTAAAAGAATAGTTAAGTACTTTTTTGAAAAAAATGAACCGGTGGCAGAGCTATGCCATGCACCGCTGGGATTGGCTGCTGCGGGTGTTTTGAAGGGAAGGAAAACTGCAGCATATCCGGCACTTGCACCTGATGTTGAAATTGCAGGGGGCACATTTGTGGATGGCGCAGCCGTCATCGATGGAAATCTAATATCGGCAAGGGCCTGGCCAGATCATCCACAGTGGATGCGTGAATTTATAAAATTGTTAAAATCAAGATATGAAAAATAAAATATTTTTTTAAATCCATAATATTAAAGGTAATCCGGGCCAATTGGAGTAATCCTTACCCTACTTCCGGTATTAAGTTCTATTGCCCTTGCAAGGGCTGATGGCGTGCCTATAGTTGGGGATTCCCCCAGACCTTTGGCATGGCTTGGTACATCGGATGGATTCTCGGCTATATGTATATGAAACTTATCCGGTATATCATCTGCCTTTAACAGCCCCGCCAGTGATATGCTGTTTGTAATCAGCTGGCCATCGTCTGAATATTTTATGCCCTCTGATAATACCTGGCCAATGCCCTCAAGGGCGCCACCCTGAATCTGACCAATAACATTTCCCATATCCAGAACATTGCCAAGATCGTAATAACAGTACCAGCCGGTTACATCAACCCTGCGGTTTAAAACCCTTGCAGTGATCATATTTGCATTTAATGAATTAAGTGAAAAATCGGCAGAGAAGAAATCCTCTGCATCAAAGTGATTATTGAGTAATTTGTCCGGTGCGTATTCTCCAAATTTGGATTTTACCTGTTCCCTTATCTTCTTGCATGCATTTACAAGAGCCGAACCACCCACTATGGCGGACCTGCTTCCCCATGCACCAACACCCTCATCAAGCTCCTTTGTATCACCATTTTCAAGTGTAACCAGAGATTCATCAACATTAAGATATTCCTTTATTATATTCCTTGCCCATGCCTCATGACCCTGCCCATGTGTATCACCACCGAGATAAACCTTTATATGTCCATCTCCTGAAACTATTCTGGCACTTTCTCCGGGCCTTGTTGATGGAATTAAAACAAAGAATGATAGTCCTGTTTTTTCATTCTTTGATATTTCATAATAATTCATGGTTTTAAGGGCTTTTTCAAGGAATGGCCTGGATGCATCCATGACCTGAAGCCCGGTTGGTGATGTAAACGGTACATCGGATGCATTTATTAACCTTACATCTGCAGGGTCCTTTCCAATTCTATCTGCAAGCAGGTCAATCATCCTCTCCATAATAAATGATGCCTCCGGCCTGCCAGCACCCCTGTATGGGCCCATTGGGGATTTATTTGTTATTACCGATGCGGCCTCAACATAAACATTTTTTATTAAATACGGCCCGGTTATCTGATACCCTATAAAATAGGGTGCAAAAGAACCCGTACCAGCATCATATGCGCCTGCATCAACATAAAGTTTAACCTGAATGCCGGTGATTTTACCATTATTTTTTGCATATATTTTTGCCCATGATTTTACACCTCTGCCCGCATATGCCGCCATGAGGTATTCAGATCTTGTTTCTATCCATTTTACCGGCTTTTTATATTTCATTGAAGCATATGCCGCAATTAAATATTCGGGATAATAACCGCCCTTGGAACCGAAGGCACCGCCGGTATCAGCCTGAATCACCCTAATTTTATCCCTATCAAGGCCAAGTGTGGATGCCAGACCATTCTTTATTGAATGTACAGACTGCGTTGAGGCATAGAATGTTAAAAAACCATCCCGATAATCTGCAATGCATCCCCTTGTTTCTATGGAATTGCCAAGGATTCTTTCATTAAAAAATTCATCCTCCAGGGAGATATCATAATCTATATCCTTTTCGTCAAATTTTGTGCCAAGTGTATACGATGCCAAAATATTGCTGGATGCACCGTTATGAACAGGATCACTTTTAAGTGATTTATCAATGGATGATACTGCCTGCATTGGTTCGAAATCGACGTTTACTTCAGAGAGTTTATCCTCACTATCATATTTATTTTTCCCAAAAACAGCAGCTATGGGCTGACCAACATAGTTTACATAATCAATCGCAAGTACCGGTTCCCGATATAATTTTAAATCCTCTCTTCCTCCAGAAAGATCAGCCATCTCTCCCACTGCAGCCTTATAGTATGCCCTGAGTTCATGTGAATTTAATCCACCATCTATATTCTTTAACCTTGCCCTTGCATATGGGCTTCGATAAATACTCATATAAAGCATGTCCAGCAGATTTATATCATCTATATACCTTCCACGTCCGTTAACCAAAAACGCCTTTTTTCCAGAATACATATGGGTCAATAACATGAAGCATTTAAAAAAGATTTCGAATATACAATTAATTAATAAATAATTTATATCAATATTCTTTTTTGCATAAAATTAATTATGTTTATTCTTTATAATGGTTTATCCATGAAAAAATATTTCATATCAATAGATGAGGGAACAACATCAACAAGGTCAGTAATATTCAATGATGATGGAAAAATTGTGGGAATTGAATCTGAGAGAATTAATCTATATTATCCGGGCAATGGCCTTGTTGAGTTTAATCCACTTGAAATTTATAATGCAGTTTTAAGAACATTAAAAAAATCAATGGAAAATGCAGGAATAGATTCCAGCCAAATATGCTCAATTGGAATTACGAACCAGCGTGAGAGCATTATAATATGGAATAAACGTACAGGAATCCCTGTTTATAATGGCATATCATGGCAGGATAAAAGGAAAATGGATATTCCAGATTTTAATAATTATAAAAAATTGATAAGAAGAAGAACAGGGCTTGTTGCAAATCCATATTTCAGTGCAATGAAAATTAAATGGGTGCTAAATAATGTTAAAGATGAATTAGGCACGGTTAAAAATGGGGACTTGCTTGCCGGAACCATGGATTCATGGATACTATGGAAACTTACAAATGGGGCCGTGCATGCAACTGACCACACAAATGCATCCAGAACCATGCTATTTAATATTTCAAAACTTTCATGGGATGATGATTTACTTGAAATATTTAAAATACCCAGAGATATTTTGCCTGAGGTACATTCATCCACGCATAATTTTGGATATGCAAAAATAAATGGAAATAGCATTCCTGTAATGGCCATGGCAGGCGATCAGAGTGCATCCATGGTGGGCCAGAACGCACTTTCCAACGGAAACGTAAAGAATACTTATGGAACCGGGTCATTTATAATGGCAAACACCGGCAAAAGGATTCTAAATGCCCATGGCCTTATATCCACAGTGGCATATTCACTTAATGATGGGTGTGCATATTATGCGCTTGAGGGAAGCATATTCAACTCGGGATCGGCATTTGAATGGGCACTAAAGGCATTAAATGGAAAAAATACAGGGTATAATCTGGATAATAAAAATGATGTTTACTTTGTTCCGGCATTTTCTGGCCTTGGGTCACCCTACTGGAATGATGGTGCCCGTGGCATGTTTATAGGCATAACAAGAAATACCGGAAATAAAGAGCTTATTTCAGCGGTTATCAAATCTATTGCATTCCAGGTGGAGGATGTTATTAGAATTATAAGAAAAAAGTTGGGTATAATTGATTTGAGATGTGATGGTGGGTCCAGCAGAAATGATGAACTTATGCGCTTCCAGGCGAGGCTATCCGGAATTAATGTATTAAGGTCAGAAAATCCTGAAAACACTGCTGCAGGTATTTTTTACCTGAATGCGGTATCCTCTGGTATTATGAAAATTGATGATATAAAGCATCTATGGAAATTTGACAGAATATTTAAGCCTGATCTGAATCCCGATTCATATATAAATGATTATTTAATTTGGAGAAGGGCTGTTAGGAGATCATTGAACTGGATAAGATGATAAAAATGTTAAAATTAAATTTAATCATTTATTCAATAATCTTTATGTAACATGGTATTATAATATCCTGAAATAAATGTCGATTAATCTAATTATAGCAGAAAAGGCTGATGCAGGCAGGAGGATAGCATATATACTTTCAGAAAAAAACATGCACCAGAAAAAGTCAAAGAATATAAGCTATATTGAATTTGATGATAATGGTGAAAAAAATATAATGGTTGCACTTAGCGGCCATATTGTTGAATCTGATTTCCCCGAAAGTTTTAAGGACTGGATAAAATCAGACCTTGATAAGCTTATAGATTCAGAGATTGTTTATAATATTAAGAATAAAAAAGCCTCTGATGCACTTCAATCATTTAATGATATAAAAAGAGTCATTATTGCAACTGATTATGATCGTGAGGGTGAGTTAATAGGTGTTGAATCTTTAAAATTCCTTAAAAATTATACAGAGGTAAAGCGTGCAAAGTTCAGTGCACTCACAAATCAGGAAATAAAGGATGCATTTAAAAATTTAATAGACGTTAATTATGGACTTGCAGATTCGGCAAGGGCCAGGGAGGAAATAGACCTTCTATGGGGTGCAGTTTTAACCAGATTTTTTTCGGTTACAAGCAACAGATTATGGAAGGATTTTATTTCTGTGGGCCGTGTGCAGACCCCAACACTTGCACTTATTGTCAAGAGGGAAGAGGAAATACAGAACTTTATACCTGAAAAATATTATCAGATTTCTGTAAAATTTAACAAAAAAATAGATTTTACGGCCAGATATGAAAAAGATATTAAGGATAAATCCGAGGCTGAATCAATTTTTAATGACATAAATAACAGGGATGGCACGGTAAAAAGCTATGATAGGGAGGAGAAGGAAGTTTATAAGCCTGTACCATTCAGCACAACAGAATTTCTGAGAGAGGCATCAAGGCTTGGCATTACACCTTCAAATGCAATGAAGGTGGCTGAAAAACTTTACATGTCTGGATTAATAAGCTATCCAAGAACTGACAATACAGTGTATCAAAGGTCAATACCATTAAAAAGCATAGCTGAAAAATTCCTTAAATCAGATTATGAAAACGAGGCGAAACTTGTAATCAATCAGGAAAGGATTATTCCATCAAGGGGAAAAATTGAAACAACTGACCACCCTCCAATATACCCTGTTAATTTACCGCAAAAGCCTTTGAATGGAGCATATAAAACAGTATATGATTTAATAGTTCGCAGATTTCTCGCAACGCTTTATAAAAATGCAAGGATAGAGTCATCCAGGGCAGAGATAGAGATAAATGGTCATATGTTTGTTGCAACAGGCCAGAGAATACTGGATCCGGGATGGTATGAAATTTATAAATTTAGAAAATTGAATGAAATTAGGCTTCCAGAATTAAAATCTGGAGAATCTGTAAGTGGCAGGGAATGGAACCTAGAGGAAAAGGAAACAGAACCCCCAAAAAGATATGACATAGCATCACTTTTAAAGATGATGGAGTCATTAAACCTTGGAACCAAAAGCACCAGGCATGATATAATACAGAAACTAAATGATAGAAATTTTGCCACTGGTAATCCTGTAAGGCCAACACCGCTTGGCATAGGATTTATTAAATCAGTAACATCAATCGATTCTGATATTGCAAAACCGGATATGACTGCAAAACTTGAAAAGGAAATGGATGAAATAGCCGAAAATAAAAAGAATGAAATTGATGTTGTTAATGAATCCAGATTAATGCTTCATGAGGTGCTTAAAAACTTCAGGTCAAACAGGGATAGCATTAAGGAAACAATAACAGAATATGCAAATAAGGGTGAGGTAATTGGAAAATGCCCCATTGATAATGGTGACATATCCGTTATAAAATACAGAAATTTTGAAAAAATAAAATGCAGCAACGATGAATGCAAAATAAACTTCAATATATCTGGAACACCATTAATACAGTTAACAGATAAAAAATGCCCTGTATGTGGATTGCCATTAATAAAAATAATAAGGAGGGGGCAATCACCTGAAATAAGGTGCATTGACCCAGAATGTTCCTATAATAAAAATACTTATGGAAAATGCCCCTCGGATGGCGGTGATTTGATTATAAGGCAGTCAAGATATGGAAAACGGTTTCTTGGGTGTTCAAATTATCCAAAATGCACTGTAACATATCCGCTGCCGCAGAAGGGAATAATAAACAGCACCGGTGAGGTGTGCCCTTACTGTGGTGCACCGTTGCTTTTATTAATTAACGGTAAAAGAAGGTGGAAGTTCTGCCCAAATATAAAATGTGAATACAACAGGAAGGATAAGGGTGAAAAAGCTAAGGAGTGAATTACTGGCAGTGTTCTTTTTCGTTTTATCTTCATTGCTGGCTCTTTATCTGGCAATAAATATACATCAAATACCAGGCATAGCAAGTGAGAAATCAGCGGTAAATATCTATTTTGTCCTCTATTATCTTGTATTTTTAATTGTATTTACAGCCATTATCCTGATGCTTGTAAAGAAGCATGCTGATATCATAAGGGCCATTTTTCTGGCAGCGGTAATATACATGGTATTCGTGGTATCAAGCATAATAGCCGATATAATTTCAGTTAATTTTATTGAATATTATCTAATTATAATATTAATAACCGGTATCTTTGGGTATTTAATTATATTTAAAAATGAATGGTATATCACAGATGCGGCCGGTATATTAATGATAAGCGGTTCTGCTGCCATCCTTGGCAATATTTTAAGAGTGTATATTGCAATAGCACTTTTAATAGTTTTTGCAGTCTATGATTATATATCTGTTTACAAAACAAAGCATATGGTATCCCTGGCAAGGGCAGCAGTTGACAATTCATTTCCATTGATGTTTACACTGCCTGAAAATTATAACATGAAACTCCGGGATCTTACATTCGATAATCGCGGTGAGAATAATGTTATGATGCTTGGATTTGGTGATATGGCAATACCTGAAATACTGGTAATATCAGCCAGTATAAGTAATATCTCACATATATATTTGTATTTTATACTAACAACGCTTGGTTCAATAACTGCCATGATAATTCTTTTTTATATAAATAAAAATAAGCCTGCCCCGGGGCTGCCATTAATAAACTCCGGTGCCATAGCAGGTTATCTAATTGCATTAATAATAACAATAATTTAATGTAAAAACACTCTTTTATTGGTAAAGTATAGCGGCATCTTATATTCATTTGCACGGTTTATTACATCTGCATCCCTTATGGACCCACCCGGTTCTATTATTGCTGTAATTCCATGCTTATGGCATTCTATTACAGAGTCATCAAACGGTATGAATGCATCAGATGCCATCACAGACCCGGACGCATTATCTCCCGCACGGTCTATTGCAATCTTTAATGCCTCTATTCTTGATGTTTGGCCGGCTCCAATTCCTGTTGAAACTTTATTTTTGACCAGAACCATTGCATTGCTTTTTGTATGTGCAACTATCTTCCACGCAAATTTTAAATCGTTTATCTGTTCCTCAGATGCCTGATATTCTGTTTTAAGATCCATGGATTCAAAATTGGGATTTAGCCTTGTCTGAACCAGTACGCCACCGGAAACAGATGAAATGGCATATGAATTATCCCTTTCCATATTTGCCCTTAGTATCCTTAAATTCTTTTTCTTTTTTAAAAGTGAAAGGGCATCACCATCATAATCTGGGGCTATTAAAACCTCTATAAACTTATGCTCCATTTCCCTGGCTGTTTCAATATCCAGCTTTCTATTTACAGCAACAACAAAACCATAGGCTGATTCAGGGTCTGCATTATATGATTTATTAAAGGCCGCACTCAATGAGGCATCAGAGGCCACACCGGATGGTGTCCTGTGCTTCACTATAACTGATGTTGGTTCATCAAAATCCTGAACTGTTTCCAGCGCGGCATTGGCATCCAGTATGTTATTGTATGATAATTCCTTGCCATTTAACTGTACGGCATTTGGTATTCCCAATTTTTTTTCTGTGCGGTACATAAATCCCTTCTGATCGGGGTTTTCACCATAACGCAATTTGACACCATCATAGGCGTGTATAAATAATTCATCTGGTTCCTCACCATTGAGACGCTGGTACAGGTTATTATAAATATTTATATCATAAACTGCAGCACGGGAAAACGCCCTTAATGCAAGGTACTCACGTGCCTTCATTGATATCTCCTTGTTCACATTGAATTCATCCTCTACATACTGGTAATCATCAGGATCAGAAATCACAACAACGTTTTTATAGTTCTTTGCGGCAGCCCTGATTAATGATACACCACCTATGTCAATATTTTCAATCATTTTAGCCAAATCCCCAGTTTTTGCCGCCTCACTGAATGGATACAGATTTGAAATTAAAATATCAAAATCTGGATAATTATATTTTTTAAGCTCGTTATTGCTTTTTAAATCCCTTTTTGATAAAAGCCCGGAAAATATTGCAGGGTGAAGTGTTTTCACACGACCGTCTAAAATATCCCCAAATCCTGTTAGTTCAGATGTTGGAAATGCCTTAATGCCATTATCTGACAGATATTTGAATGTGCCATCAGTTGCATATATTAACTCAATATTATTACCCATAAATTTCAAAAAATCAAGCAGGCCGGATTTATTATAAACACTTATAAGGGCTTTCATAATAGGATATAAAAAGTTATAATAAAAATGTATTGATACGTGCGTATTACTGATAGTAATATTAATAAGTAAAGAGTAATTTAATAACCGTTTATGCAAAAGATTTAAGAACATTTACCAATCAATTCACCATGGAATCACAGTTAAAAGTGGAGAGAAACATACAGGTTGAACAGATAAAACAGAGCCCAACTGCAAGCAGGGAGGTTGAAATTGTAGAGAGAAAGGGTATTGGCCATCCTGACAGCGTTGCGGATGGGATTGCCGAATCAGTAAGCCGGGCACTGAGCAAGTATTATATTAAGAACTATGGCAGAATTTTGCATCATAACACCGATCAGGTGGAGGTTGTCGGCGGGCAGGCTGATCCAAAATTTGGTGGTGGCAATGTACTTGAACCAACATATATATTATTAAGTGGGAGGGCCACATCAACCGTTGGTGATGAAAGGGTTCCTGTAAAATCAATTGCAATAAAATCAGCAAAGGATTATTTAAGGGATCATTTTCCGGATCTTGATATAGATGCTGATGTTATGATAGACTCCAGAATAGGAAATGGATCTATAGATTTAAGGGGTTTATATGACACAAGAAAATTCAAGGCAAATGACACATCATTCGGTGTGGGATTCGCACCATTTACAGATACAGAAAAAATTGTAAAATTAACAGAAAATTACATAAACGGTGAATTAAAGAAAACACTTCCACAGATAGGTTATGATATAAAGGTTATGGGGTTCAGGAAAAACAAAACCATAAACCTTACAGTGGCAGCAGCATACGTTGATAAGTATGTGAAGGACCCAACAGAATATTATTCAATAAAGGAAGAATTAACAAACAAAATTATGGACAATGCCATAAAATACACGGACAATGATATTAAGGTATTTGTTAATACCGGGGATATAAAGGAGGATAAGGTTTATTATCTTACAGTTACTGGCCTCTCAATGGAAAACGGCGATGACGGCTCTGTTGGAAGAGGCAACAGGGTAACAGGGCTTATCACACCGTACAGGCCCATGAGTATGGAGGCTGCTGCGGGAAAGAACCCGGTTACACATGTTGGAAAGCTTTATAATGTGCTATCAAACATAATTGCAAACAAGATTGTTGAGGAGGAGGGTGGCGATATCAAGGAGGTTCTTGTGAGGATAGTATCACAGATTGGCAGGCCCGTTGATGAGCCCCATGTTGCCGGAATACAGGTTATATATGAGGACAATGTGGACCATTCCAAACATAAAAACAACATAAGGGCAATAGCCGATGACAAGCTTGCACATATATCTGACCTTACAAACATGTTCGTTGATGGCAAGGTTGATGTATTCTAAATTTATTAATAATTTTTAAAATTAATTTTTATAAAATTTTCCACATTAAATATGCATCTGAAAGATCAGAATAATAATTCTTTAATGTTGATATAATTGAAAAACCATTCTTTTTATAGAACCTGATTGCATTTTCATTGTCTGTTCTAACCTCGAGCCTAATTGTTGACAGACCGAAGCCAATCATGACCTTTGTAAGGTCGTTTAAAAGTTTAAAACCTATACCACTGTTTCTGTAATTTTTATCAACGGCAAATAAAAGTACGCGACCCTCAGTACCGGAATACTTTGACCCAATAATGAACCCGGTTATATCATTTAAATTATCATAGACAAGAAATGCCTCAGGCCATGCATTATAAAGGTCAATTATAAGGGATTTTGTATAATACTCTGAAAGTGATTCACGGATTATCTGCATAACCCTGTCTGTATCCTTTGGTTCAAAGCGGCGCGTATAACCAAAAAATGAGTTATTTATTGCCATTCAATATATAATATAATAATAAAATATTATAATTTTGTTATTTATCCAATAAATCTGGGAACAACAAGCATTGCAAAGAACAGGTTAAATAACACAATTGAGGCCATTAAAACATACCTGTAATTTTTATCCTCAAGGAAGGAAATCCAGCCTATAAAAACCACTGTTATTGGTGTAAATATTAGCACCCAGAGCCCAACTGTTATAAAGTAAAGACCATCCAGGGATCTTAATCCCTCAGGTATCAGGCCAAGGGGAAGTGACTTGGAATCAATTCCATGATTCAATGCATAGTTATATGATGATAGCTGTGACAGTGTAAATCCATCACCACCATTCTTTACAAACATTAATATTACGCCAAGTACAATAAATGATACACTTATAATTACACCGGCACGCAGAAAATAACTAATAATTATTTCATCATCATGATTTTTCATTTTATTTCACCTCCTTCCATTCCTTTCTTCTTGTATGTATGTAAAGCGCAGATATCATAATTATTGATATTGCTATGGATATAAAGAACTGTATTGTCAGTGAGAACGTAATTATAAAATTTATTATATGAAGGCCCTTAAAAACCATATCAAAACCCAAAAATGATAATATTGCAAAAAATACCCATCTTATATTCTGATTTGATATTCTTACAAGAACCTTGGCACCAAAAAACGCACCTATGAGAACCCCTATGGCTGTTGCGGCTGCTATAAAAACGTTAATATAACCCTCATACCAGTATATTGAGCTACCTGTTGCAGCCGTTATACCTATCATAAAATTACTTGATGTGGTTGTAACCTTCATTGGCAGGTTCATGGCCCAGTCCATTCCTAGAACCTTTAATGCACCTGAACCTATGCCGAGAAGCCCTGAAACAAAACCTGCAAAGAACATTACGATCTCACCAAGCCACCATCTTACACCCTTATATTTTACAGTCTGTTTCAAATGCTCATCATAGTACTGACCGGTAAGCTGGAAAACTCTTGTGGTCCAGTCTGGAGGCATTTCGGGTGGAACCTCGGCACCTATCTTTCTTATGGTCGGTATTAACGAGAATAAAAGTACAAGACCAAAGATGACATAAACAACCCATATAAGCGCATGCCTGTCTATAAATACAAGTGTCAATGAGCCGACAATTGCACCTGTTGTTGTTGCTATTTCCAGACCAATTCCAATCTTAATATTTGCAATTTTCTTTCTTGTGTATGCGCTTGCTGAACCTGCAGATGTTGCAATTGTTGATATAAGGCTTGCACCGGCTGCAAAAATAAATGGTATTCCATAAAATAATGTGAGTATTGGAACAAGGACAGTGCCACCGCCAAGGCCTGTTAGTGACCCTATAAAACCAGCAAAAATTGAGCCAACTAATATTGATATGAATTTTATGAGTATAAATATCAATGACATTTTTTATATATTGCTAGACAATATATATTATTTACTTTAGAAGAATAAATATTTCACATTTTTGAAAAATTGATGAGCATGTTTTTAATCCTTTTATATAATACGCTGTTGTCATTGGCATTCAACAAATCCTGTATGAATTTTTCAGGATTATTTTTGTATTCAAGGAATTTAGTAATATAATTTTTTAGTTTTTCCTCGCTATTTTTGTCCGGTTCCTTGTACACTATGCCATGTTCTATTTTATTTGTGTTGATATTTCCACGGAGCCTTATATATCCGAGGGCTGTGAATATTTTTTCCACAGGGACGCTGTTTTTAACAGAATAAAGAATTTTATATGATAATAGCTGAACGCGGTGGTGATTTGCATTGCCCGTGTTCTTATCTGTTTTGTAATCCAGTATTATAATATTTCCATCACCTGCAAAAACGGCATCAAGTTTTCCATAAAACATTATTGAATCATCTATGCCCTTGAATTCATCAAACATTTCATTAACCTTTATTATTATGCCTGTCTCCGATTCTATCTGCCTTGCATTAAAATTTCTTTCTATTTCATTGTTTATTGATCTTATTCTTTCCAGTGTGCTGGCCTGATCCTCCTCAAGATTTTCCTCCTCTATTTCATTTTTATAGTTTAGTTCCGCAAGCTCATGGGATTGGAGCCCTATTAACAATGCTGTTGTTTTTTCATCCAATCTTAATATATAGCGTTTTAAAAACTGGAATGGATTATCAATTGAGCTTATTAATGAAAATGATAGGACATTTTTTGATTTAAAAAAATTATATATTTCTGATACAAGCCATGATGTATTTTCACTAAGTATATTCCTTGATCTATCATAGTTACCGGCAACAAACTGAAAATAGGCCTCATTGTATTTATTAAATGAATTATTATTTAAACCGTCAGTATTACCGCTTAAAACAGTTGAATATTCAGGTATGGAAAAATTTGGCATCTCCCCGGGCGTGCTTATAATGGTTAAATTATATTTTGCCCGGGTTATTGCAACGAAATTTATTCTAATGCTCTCCTCATCAAGTTCCTTTTCCACATCTATATTTTTTATTGATTTTATTATTGCCGAGCTTATAACATCTATAAACGCCTCGGATTTTCTGGTTTTTTTTGGGATGTAAATTACATTATCAAATTCTCTCCCCTTTGCCTTATGTACGGTTGTTAAAACAATATCTTTTTCTCCGGCCTCCATAAATTCCTCTGAATAAATCAGGTCAAGAAAATTAAAAAAGTCAGACCTTGTATAATCACTGTTCATGGAGAAAAATTCATCTATTGCGGCCTTAACAGTTCTTGCTGTAATAAAATATTCGCGATTTATTGATGCTGCTATTGGTATTATTCGTTCCTCAAATATTTTTTTAATGGTTTCCCTGTTAAATCCCATTTTTTTAAGCCCAAGAACAGGATTATCATCACTAAATATATCCAGTGTATAATTTGCATTTTTTATATTTTCGGAAGTTTCAAATGCCTCCTTTAATGTCATCCCAGAAAATACTGAAAATAGAGACCTTGTTATATTTTCGGGGTCATCGTAAAAAATTCCCCTCAAAAAGTTTATTATATCATTTTTAGCCTCAATTACGGTATGCGTTGTTGTGTCACTTGAGTATTCTATTCCGTTTCTGTCCAAATATTCTGATATTAAGGATATCTGATCATTTGTTCTGGCAAGTACACCTGTTTTTCCCTTTAAACCCTTTAGTGCCATTGCAACAGTGGCCTCTGGGTTTTCTGATTCTATAATAGTAACAATATTTCCCTGTTCCATTATACCATGAAAATTGTTTAGCTCCTCTGAACTGTCACTGGCATTTTTGATGTAATACGCTTTAGCATATTTTAATATATTTTCAGTGCTTCTGTAATTTATATCAAGGGATTTTTTTGTAAAATTGGGATCTTTAATTAGGGATTCAAAAACTGAAAGTGCACCTCCCTGAAAACCAAATATGGATTGTTTTTTATCTCCAACAAAGTATTTATTTTCACCTGCTGAAAGTGCAAGCTGGGCCTCAAGCTCATTTACATCCTGAAGCTCGTCAACAAAAATATATTTATAATTATCCCTGTATTGAAGTTTCAAACACTGCATTAAAAGATCATTAAAATCATAATTATTTTTATTTTCCTCATAGTATTTGAAAGCCTCTATAAAATATTCAAACAGATATAATTCCTCTTCCATTGATATGTTTCTTATCCTTTTTTGTTTGTATAGATTCTTTACATGGATTATTATATCATCATGATTTTTAATAATATCTTCTGGAAGTATACCAAAGCTTTTTATGTATCTTAATGCGTTTTCTATCTTTGGTATTAACGTATCAATAATATATTCACGTGAATAATTAAATGCCCTAATTTCATTTAATTTTTTAAATATGAGGTATCTTACCACATTGTAAGATATTATATCCCTATGGTTTAGACTTTCACTTAGCTGTTCATATGCATATCCATGAAATGTCATGACCTTAATATCGTATGCATTTCCCGGGATGTTAAATTTAGAAATAAACTCATTAATTTTAGAACGGAGCTGTTCAACGGCCTTGTTTGTAAACGTTATGCACAGGATATCCTTAGCCGAAATGCCGTTTTTTAATAATTTTGCAACCTCCATTGATATGTTTGTGGTTTTACCTGTGCCCGGATTGGCGATGACCAGAGTGTTCATGGCAAGATAATATTGTTTTAATTAATAATAGTTTCATGTTCTTATTTTTGTACATTTACTTATATTATAATAAAATTTATATAAATATAGCAATATTAAAAATACGTAAATATCAATTAATTATATATTAACCATGGTTGAATTATCCAAATTAAAATTTGGTGATGAGTTGCTTAAGCGTGGATTTGCCAAAATGACCAAGGGTGGCGTTATCATGGATGTTACCACGGCCGAGCAGGCAAAGATAGCCGAAAAGTCCGGGGCAGTGGCAGTAATGGCGCTGGAAAGGGTTCCAGCAGATATAAGAAAGGAGGGTGGCGTGGCAAGAATGGCAGACCCACTAAAAATTAAGGAAATAATAAATGCAGTATCAATACCTGTCATGGCCAAGGTTAGAATAGGGCACATAACTGAGGCATATGTGCTTGAAAATCTTGGTGTTGATATGCTTGATGAAAGTGAGGTATTAACACCTGCTGATCCATTTTATCATATAAACAAAAAGCTTTACAAGGTTCCTGTGGTATGCGGTGCAAGGACATTTCCAGAGGCTGTAAGGAGAATATTTGAGGGCGCAGCAATGATAAGGACAAAGGGTGAGGCAGGTACCGGAAATATAATAGAGGCAATGAGGCACATAAGAACAGTAAATGATGGAATAAAAATACTGAAGGATTTAACAAATGATGAATTATACAATGTTGCAGAATCCATATCAAAAAGCTATACATCACTGAGAGAACAGACATCCATGGAGCTCTTTGGTGATTCAAAAAAACTGCCACTTAATGATGTTTATTATGGAATGGATGCCAAGACAATAATAGATTCAATATTTAAGGTATTAAAGGACATTAAAAAAATGGGCAGGCTTCCGGTTGTTAATTTTGCCGCTGGAGGTGTTGCAACACCCTCCGATGCTGCGCTGATGATGAAAATGGGCATGGATGGTGTTTTTGTTGGCAGCGGAATATTTAAATCGAGGAATCCTGAGAAGATGGCCCAGGCAATTGTTGATGCAACAGAAAACTTTGAGGATTACAAGCTAATTTCTGACGTTTCCTCTGGACTTGAGGGTATGGCCGGCCTTGAAATAGAGAATATAGAAAAACTTCAGGATCGCGGCTGGTAAACAATTGTTAAAAAAATTATTATATTTTATATTAAATTTTTTTTAATTTCCCATAAATTTCATCATTCTCTGTTTAACATCTGCCGGAAGTTCATTTAGGGTTTCCTGAATCATTTTCATATCCCTAGATTTAATATCGTCAGGAAGTTCTGAATTTGCCCTCATTCTTAATGAAACAAAGGCACTTAACTGGTTGTCAGGCAATGATGAGGCAATTGTCATATTTGTTGTGCATAAACCAATATATGTTTTATCGTCAGCCTTGGACATTTCCATTATAAGATTTTTCATTGTGCTGACCTTGGTGTTGTCATCCTGTTTTAAAATCTCACCTAAAAGCTTCAGCATTTCATCCTTTCTTTTTTCAGGATCCATTTTTGCAATTTCCAGTATTTCTGACATAATTATCATAATCATAATAATTTTAATAAATTAAAGATTTTTCATTATTTTTAATTCATATTTATGAAAAATTATCTATTTTATATTAGGAATCAGGCATATGTTATGTATTAACCAAATTTATTTTCTGGAAATCAATAACCATGAAATCTAAATGAGCCCCCACGGAAATGGTTGTAATTAAAATATTTTATAATACATTTATAAAGGATGTCATTCCAACCTTATCCCATGGCTATTCTGAAAATTCCCGGAACGCTTTTCATAATTTTTTTCAGGCTCCTTAATTGTAAAAAAGACAATTTGCACCACCGGATCATATTTTTTTATTGTAATTTTGTCTCCATAATTAATAAAGGACATTGTTAAGTTTCCATGGAAACCTGCATCAACGAAACCAAAGGACCCAAATATTCCCTTTCTGGCATACCGTGATTTTATATATAATGATGCAGTAATATTATCTGGCATGTTAATAACCTCCAACGATGAAATAAAGAATAATGTTTTACTTTCTATGTCCTCACCAGGTATGATGTTGCCTACCCTTAAATCGTAGCCGTTGGGTGTAAGCGAGGCCTCCTTAAAGTTCTCAGATATAAGCTTGCCATTCTTAACATATTCCAGTATTTCCCTGTCATTTAGCATTATTGCTTATATAACGTTTATTAATTATTTTTGTTATTACAGGGTACATAAGCAGGGCAACCGTAAATGATACATAATAACTTACATCAACACCTCCAAGATATAATTTTGATATAATTCCCTCATATACAACCCCAGGATCCATAAATGGTATGGATACTAAAAGACCGGTGAGGTAAGACATGATACCGGCATAATTAAAACCTGGTATTATATCAGTTCTGAATTTTTTTAATTTATTTACAATAAAGAAATCTGAAATCATTATACCTATCCATGGTGTTATCCAGTAATCGAGTATAAAAAGAAAATCCTCATAAAATGAATAAAACCGTGCATATGTTATTAGGGATAAAATTCCGGCTATTATAATGCCAAGAACTGAGGCCTGTTTTCTTGTGATTTTTATACCTGCCGTCAAAAGAGAAATGGAATTTGAATATAAATTAATGGCATCTGCTGCTATACCACCCAGAAATATTGCAAACAGACCTATGATTCCATATGGTTGTAATACTGAGCTCAGGTCCGTTGCAGGATTTCCTGAGGGGTTTAATGAGATTATGGCGACAATCATTCCGGCTATTTCTGACCATATGGATGCTATAAATCCACCAAGGAATGTATAATAAAAGATTCCATGACCATCCTCGTTGAATCTTGAATAATCTGAGGCATACGGTGCCCATGACATTATGTATGAAAACGAGGTGGCCAGCGTAATTCCAAAGGCTATTCCGCTGGGATATGATACTGAGGCGTAATTTAATATTGAAGATGAATGATAAATGCCGGATACTATTATAAAAATAAATATTAAACCAAGAACGGCGGACATTGATCTTTCAAAATATGATATGGTTTTTCTTCCTGAAAATGATATAACAAAAATAATTATTGCTAGAATTATTATTGATACAATATAATTACCAAGATGAAAAGCAAGAGAAAATGCAAAAGATGCCAGTACAATATTTACTGTAAGCCACCCAAGTGTATTAATGTATTGAAGTACTGACATGGCCTTTCCAAATTTAAGACCAAAGGCGCGGAAGCCCAGAACCATCTGTGGCAATCCAGTTTTTGGACCGCTTAATGACACTATGCCAACCATTGCGGATCCCAGGAGATTGCCAATTAAGAATGCAAGCAGTGATAAATACAGGTTAAGCCCCAAAATTACCGGAATAAAGCCAACAGCAAAATCCCCTATGGTTAAATTTGATGCAAACCAAAGGAAAAACAATTCTGATTGTTTATGCATTTTTTTGGCTGGTGAATCAATAAAATCAGTATTATTTTGATAATTCTTTTGAACATTGTTACCGAACAGATGTTCTCTCATATTGCATGAATATATTGATAATATATATAGTTTTTTAATAAATAAATTAAAATAATGATAAAATCAATCAGATAATTATATGGATAAAAATAAAATTATATTATGCATATAGTTTTTTATGGATGATACTGTTAGAAAAATTGAGGCAATATTATATTCAAGCAAGGAGCCACTAAAAGTTTCTGATATAGGCGATTATTTGAACATTGACAATAATGAGGTTTTAAAGGCCATTAAGGTAATAGAAACAGGTTATAAAGAGATAAACAGTTCACTCACAGTGGGGAGATTTGGAAATAAATATAAAATAAAGCTTTCTGATGAATTTTCTGATATAGTATCACCATTTATTGAGAAGGAATTCAATGATAAGGAACTGGCAATGCTCTCATATATATTTAAGCATCCAAATGCAATCTCCGGTGATTTAAGGGAACAGTTTGGATATAATTACCTTGAGGCGGTTGAATCTTTAAAAAAATCTGGCATGATATCAGCAAAAAGATATAGAAACACACACAGGTATAATGTAACAAAAAATTTTTACACTAAATTCAATATCAACAAGAGAACTTTGAAAAAAGAGGTTGAAAAATGAACATTCTGCTTGTTGGCAGTGGTGGAAGGGAGGATGCCATTGCAAGGAAAATTAATGAAAAGGATACATTATACAGTGTGATATTAAATGAGAACCCATCAATTATAAAAATGTCCCACAAATATATTAAATACGGTGATAATGCAAATGAATTCGTACTGAATTTCGCCAGGGAGAATAATATAGATATAGCATTCATAAGCCCTGATGATATATTAAATACAGACCTTAATGATTACCTGCTTGAAAATCACATACCGACAGCGTCACCATCAAGAAAGGCCGCCAGAATTGAAACATCAAAGGAATACATGAGATACATAATGGAGAAATATAAAATAGAGGGTAATATAGAGAATTATGTATTTGATGATGAGGATTCACTGAAAAAATTTTTTAATGAAAATAACGGTGAATATGCTGTTAAACCAATAGGTCTTACAGGTGGAAAGGGCGTTAAGGTTATGGGCCTTCAGCTTTCAGGAAAGGATGAGGCTCTGGATTATGCGAGATACATACTTAATAGGGATGGGAAGGTCTTAATAGAAAAAAAGGAAAGCGGGGAGGAGTTCTCACTACAGGCCTTTACAGATGGAAAGCATCTTGTATTTATGCCCATCGCACAGGATTATAAAAGGCTCTATGAGGGTGACACTGGACCAAATACCGGTGGAATGGGTTCAATTACAGATTCAAATTTCTCACTGCCATTCCTGAGGGCTGGAGATAGGGAAATTGCCGAGGGAATATTAAAGAAAATAATATATGCCCTAAGAGAGGAGGGAAATCCATTTAAGGGGGTAATCTACGGCCAGTTCATGTCCACCAATCATGGTATAAAGGTTATTGAAATAAACTCAAGGTTTGCAGACCCTGAGGGTATTAACGTTTTAACATTATTAAGATCAAACATTGTGGACATATTTCTGGATATTTACAGCGAAACTCTTAAAAATAATATTAAATTTGAAAAAAAGGCAACAGTATTAAAGTATATTGTACCACCAGGATATGGAATAAATCCTGTTGAATCAGAATTAAAGATTGGAACGAATCTCGAATCTGAAAATTTTAAACTGTACTATGCCTCTGTTTCAGGAACAATGCAAACTGTCAAAACTGGACATTCAAGGGCACTTGCACTTACAGGGATTTCAGACTCAATATATGAGGCCTCAGACATAGTTGAGGAACATTTAAAGTACATAACTGGAAGTTATTATATAAGGCATGACATAGGAACAAGGGAAATGATTGAAAATAAAATTAAAAATTCAGGGTTGCAAAAACCCTGGGGATAATATTATTATTGCTTAACACAATATTATTTTTTATTACAGGTATTTTTTTATCAAGAATTATCTTATTATTTTCAACACGCCCGCGCTGGTATCTCATCATATCTGAAACGAATGCCTCATAGCTGTTTTCAGGCCTGTTTTTCACGGAACTGTGTATATTTATATTTCCTGATATTTCAGTTTTATACTCAAACGGTTTATCCGATAGCAGCATGCCACGGGACATGGATTCTGGTTCAATGTTTTTAAGTGCCAGCCCAACCCTTGACCCGGTGCTGGCTGATTCAACATCAACATCATTCATCTGTATGGATTTTATCTCTATTTCCTTATCAATATCCGAAATTATTAATTTATCATGTTTTTTAATTTCGCCTGAAAGAACAAATCCAAGGGCAACAGTGCCAACCCCCCTCACCTTAAAAAAATGATCTATTAATGTATAATTTCCGTTTAATTTTCTTTCAGGAATAACATCGGATAATTGATCCACAAGTTCCATTGGTCTGCCAGTAAATATATTATAATTTCTTAAATTTGTATTTGAAATAATTTTTTTTATTATATCCTTTTTATCCTCATCCGATATTATAAATCCATTTTTCTTGCCCATCAAATCAAGGGCAACGATCACCTCACCAAAATGTTTGTCAAGATTTTTTCCTGAAATAACGGCAATATCCGCCGGAAATATTGAATCTGTTAAGGATGAAAGCTTATCAGGATACTTTGAGGGCTCTATAAATGTAAATATCCTGTCTCCGTCCTTTCTATGGTATAATGTAATATCGCTGTTTGTTCCAGCCTTGGCAATCTCCCGTATGTATTCCTGTGCATTGTAAGTAAATATATTTAATGATTCCATTGGCATAACCATCCAGTATAATAAATCAAGTAACTTAAATTTTTTTAATTAATTAATACCGGCGTTATAAAATATAAAATTTACAATTTTATTATTAAAAATTTTTAACAACGTCTTTAAAAAATAACATTTATTTCTCCAAATTTTTTAAAATTACATTTTTTAATAAAATAATTAATTCATCAGAGCATGATGGGGTTTTGGCCCTTACGTATTCTATACCATTTTCTGCAAGGAATTCCTTATATTTTACATCAAGATCATATAAAATTTCTAGGTGTTCATATAAAAATCCAAGTGGCACAACAGCAATATTTTTAATGCCATCCGCCCTGAATTTATCAATTAGAGAGTAAATAGATGGCTCAATCCATTTTCCATAGGGCCCCTGGCTGTAAAATGCTGTATAATAAGATTTTATTCCAAGAATTTTTGAAATTTTATCAGCATATTTGTGTAAGGAATTTATATAATCTGTTTCGTCATCTATTAATGGAAGGCTGTGTGCGGTAAAAAGAAAGGAATCATAATCATAAATGTATTTAGAAATGTTTTTTATCCATGCATATGTGAACATTTCATCATCAAGCCCGTTTATGAACTTATAATCAACATTTTTTGGCAGTATTGCCTTTTTGAACGGTATCTCATATGATTTACTAACATTATTAGATTTAAACGCAAATAATGGCAATGCTATTACAGATTCATATTCATTATTCAATGATTCAACGGTTTCCTCAATTCCTGGTTTCCAGTGCTTGTATGCATCCGTAACCTCAAAATCACCGTATTTGTTTAAAAGCCTTGATAGCTTATCCATAATATTTTTTATTATTTCATTTGATGGAGATTTTCCATTAACCATTCTGTATTTTTCAATATTTTCATTTAAAATATTTTCAGGCACCTTTTTTCCGTTGAAAATCCCGCTCAGGTATTCAGGTACATCCTCAATTCTTTCAGGGCTACCATAGCTTAATAATATAACCTTGTACATATTAGTGTATACATATTTTTAATTTATAATTTTATTAAAAAAAATTTTATTATTTATTTTTATAATCATGCACAAATGAAACAATTCTTTTTAATGTGCTTTCCTGGGTATCTGGTAATACACCATGGCCAAGATTAAATATATAATTGTCATGGCTTTTCATGCTATTTAATATGTAATTTGTCTCCTCGATGGCTGCATTTTCATCATATTGAACAACATATGGATCCAGATTTCCCTGTATTCCTATTGTATTTCTAAGCATGACTCTGGCATCATTGATTTTTATCCGCCAGTCAACGCTTAAGAAATCAGGATTTATATCATTAAATTCACCAATCATACCTGAATTTCCTGTGGCAAAATATATAATAGGTATATTTGATTTTATCTCATTGATAATATCAAAAATATCACTTTTTAAATTTTTTTCAAAAATATATGGAGAAAGTGAGCCAAGCCAGGAATCAAAAATCTGTACTGCATCAACTCCAGCATTTATTTGCATTTTTAAATATTTTATAATCATATCCTTAATTAATTCTTTATAAAGTCTGAATTTTTTATCCCGTAATATTACACTTTTTGTATATGTTAAATTATTGTCAGATGACCCTGAGAGAACATATGAGAGAACGGTTATTATACCGCCTGAAAAACCGATTAATGGCACATCCTTGTGCCTTTCCTTGAATAATTTTATTGCATCAGCCGTTTTGTATTTTAAATTTTTTTCATCAAATTCTATTATATTTTTTAAATCCCTGTTTTTTTGATAGCCATTATATATAACCGGCCCGGTATTTGAAAAGTCAATATCATAATTCATGGCCTCAAGTGGGAGTATTATGTCAGCAAAGATAATTGCAGCATCAACTCCAAGCAGATCAACCGGTGAATATGTAATTCTTTCGGTAATATCAGGATCCATGCATATGTCCCTTATGGAAAGGTTTTTTTTAATTTCATTATATGATTTCATGTATCTTCCAGCCTGCCGCATGAACCAAACCGGTATTTTTTCTGATTCATGGTACCTAACCATGGATAAAAAATCATTCATGGTTTTACCCTTCTTACTGTCCTTGGATATGGTATGGAATCCCTGATATTTTTAAGCCCGCATATCCAGGTAACGAGTCTGTCAAGGCCAAGACCAAAGCCACTGTGCGGTATGCTGCCATATTTTCTTAGATCAACATACCAGTAATAATCCTCAGGATTCAGGTTATTCTTCTTAAGTCTATCAAGAAGCTCATTTAGGTCATAAATTCTCTCCCCACCACCAATGACCTCCCCATAACCCTCTGGAGCCAGCATATCATGGCATAGTATTTCTCCGGGATTTTCTGGATCGGGTTTATGGTAAAATGTTTTTAATTCCTCTGGATAATTTGTCACAAATATTGGTCTGTCAAAATGTATCATAATATTGTATTCCTCATCGGCACCAAGATCATCCCCATATTTAAGATCCATTCCAAATTTCTTGTTTGCCATTTCTATTAAATCACGGTATTTTATTCTCTCAAACGGTGCCCTAATCTTTTTTAGAACATTTATATCCCGGCCAATTATGTTTAAGTCCTCAGAATTGTTTTTTATTACCTCATTTACAATATATTCTATTAATTTTTCCTCATCTTTCATCATGTCCTCATTGCTGTACCATGCGGCCTCGCCCTCTGCATGCCAGTATTCTGCAAGATGCCTCCTTGTCCTTGACTTTTCAGCCCTGAAGCTGGGGGCTATTGTAAACACCTTCTCAAGGCTGTATATCAATGTTTCAAGGTAAAATTGTGAACTCTGTGTTAAATTAACCTTTTCACCAAAATAATCAACTGTAAATAATGTTGATCCACCTTCAGTGGCTGTGGATACAAACATTGGAGCCTGAACCTGATAATAACTGTTGTTATAAAAAAAATCTGCAAATGCCTTAAATACTGTGGATCTTATTTTTAAAACAGATGTAAACTCCCTGCTTCTTATCCACAGATGCCTGTTATCAAGTAAAAATTCCTCTCCAAGATCCTTTGTTATTGGAAAATTTTCATTTCTCTCATAAATTTTGTATGATTTAATTGCAAGCTCATATCCCGTAATGGCCCTATCATCCTTTCTTACTGTTCCTGAAACCTCCATGCTGCTTTCAACGGTCATTGAGGAAAGCTCCCTCATCTGATCCTCATTTAAATTATCTGAGCTGGCAACACACTGGATAATCCCGGAAGAATCACGAAGTATAATAAATGTAATCTTTCCAGAACTTCTGATTCTGTATACCCATCCCCTGATTTCTACCTCAGAATTTATGAATTTATCCGATAATATGTCATGTATTTTTTCCATTGCTAC
This sequence comes from Acidiplasma sp., assembly GCF_038728925.1. Classification (NCBI taxonomy): domain Archaea; kingdom Methanobacteriati; phylum Thermoplasmatota; class Thermoplasmata; order Thermoplasmatales; family Ferroplasmaceae; genus Acidiplasma; species Acidiplasma sp. Next base: position 40,604 of record NZ_JAVYSZ010000004.1, on the reverse strand, counting down.
CCTATTATATCTTTAGATAAATATTTTTTATAAAATTAGTGTAAATGGCAACGATAAATTTAACATCTGAATTATTATTAGGATTTTATGGAGTATAACTGCTACTTGTGCAATAAAACCATTAAAACAGGGGAGAAATTTACCTTCACAAAGGAGGGTTCAGTGCATCTGGACTGTTTTATCTCAAATAAGAGGAAATCACTGGATGAAGGCAGGTTAGAATATCTAAGGACATTAAGCCTTATTCTTGATTACGAGCTAACATACCTTATACAGTTATTAAGCCTGCGCACAGATGACAAGGAATCACAGGAGCTTGTAAGAAAGAGAATAACAGCAATAGAAAAGGAAAGCGGGGAAACAACAAACCTTATTTATAATCTTTAAAATTTTTTAAAAATTATTTTTTATTTTTGAATTCGGTATAACCACATTTTCCACATGTATATCTATCCTTATGCTCTGCCAGAAAAACTCCGGGGCCACATCTTGGACAGAATCTTCTTTTTCTAACAACCTTATTATTTTCAACTGCATATAATTCTCTTTTTTCCATCATTTCACCACTTTCTCCTTTAATTTATTCCTTATAAGCTCATAGTCTGGCTCATAAAGCATTGCATTCTCCTTTTTATCATATATCTTGGCATAACCCTTTAATTCATCCTTACCTGTCTCCTGCTTATTTTTATCAACTATGATGAGCTCCTTATTAACCTTATAATAATTGGCCAGAAGATCCCTTATATAATCCCTGCTGGGGGTTATTCCGGAGCTAAAGGTCATTGTATATCTTATCTCCTTCCTATGCAGTAGCTTATTATCCTTCTCACTTTCAACATTAAAGTTTTTAACCGAACTTTCAGACATTTACATCACCCAATAATTTTTCTACATCATCTCTTATTGCCTTATTTACTTTTATATACGCCATGCCAATATCAGGAATACCGTATACTATTACTGTATTTAAATCTGCATAAAATATTATTGGTATAACGGCAAGGTCCTCCTCACCGGACACCTCTATTCTTGATGGTTTATTTTCAGTCAGTGCAGTTTTTATGGCGTTAATCAGATCAAGGCTTATTGTCCCTGCAGGATTTTTCACCGCTATGGAACCTTCAATGTGCTGAAATTTACCCTCATTACGCTTTGTTATGAGGTCTACAACCTGCAGGAAAATGTTTACACCATGGTTTTTTAAATTTTCTGTTGTAACGTCCCCGACTGCTATTATTTTATATTCTTTTGAGAGTTTTATGATATCATCAGGGCTTGCAATATTGTGTTTAAAATTCTTGATATGATCTATAATTTCCGGTGTAAGGACAATATCATGATCTAACTTTAATCGCATATATACCCGGTTCTTTAATATCGGCCTTTTTGGCTATTATCGAATTGGTATCGTTGATTATAAGAAAACCAAACCAGTCCTCCCTTGTTTTCTCATCACCGTGTACGGGGCAAACATCGTCAAGCGTTAATCTCTTACATATTCTACATGCCTTATATACCTTTTTCATTTTATCACCTAATTTTTGAGGTTATCATTTTTTATCCAGTCCTCCTTACCCAGCCCGGGTTGTTTGGCTGTTAACCCTATTTTGCTGTCTGATAGGGATGATGAACTTAAATTTAAGGAAACAATTTTTACCCTTATTTTGTCACCTGCTTTTAATAAAAACTTTGTATCCTTTCCTGATAATATCTGGTTATCAAGGTCTACATTTATTGAGTCATCCATGATCTGGCTAATGTGAAGTAGCCCCTCGAACGGACCAAATTTAATAAAGGCTCCAAATTTTTGAATTGATTTAACAACACCATCAACTATTTCCTGCATTTTTGGATAATATGCAAGGGCTGTATACTGTATTGTTTGATAAACGCCACCATCACCATGGACTATGGAGCCGTCTCCTATTCTTTTGATGTTTTCCAGCGAAATAATATAGGTTTTACCAATACTGACATTATCTTTATTTTCTATATCAATTATTTTTCCCTCAAGAACTGACCTTGCAGCATCCAGTACAGCCTGATCATAATTTTCATTAAGCAACTCTGGTGGAACCCTTACTACATAACTATCTTCAAGTGAAATATACATTTTTATCGGATTATATAAAAAGTTATAAACTTTTCCTATAATAAAATCTTTAACATAATTTACCCCTAATTTTGAAGGATGAAATATTTTCATTATGCATATCTATTAAATAATATTCAGATTATTTGATGATGCCCTTTTCTTTTTTGGATCATGGTTTATATTAAAAATTGTAAATATAAATTATTTTTATGCTGGGATATCAACTTTTCATATGCACTTGGAATTACAATATTTAGCTTTGTTGGTGGCTACGTTTTTGATAAATACAATATTAAGAATGCATTTATTATAAGCCTTATTATATTATCATTGTTCTCATAATTAACGGGATTTATCATATCTATTATTGCTGAATTTATATGGTAATGTTCTAAAATCTGGTATATCTGTAATATTCAATAATTCCATGAACTCTTTATGGTTATTGAAGAGGTATTTAGACGACCTGTATGATACCCTATATATCTTCAATATTACAATAATCTTTGCAATAAGTTTATTTTAATACCTCCCATTTTCTATCCTTCATAACTATTTTACCCTCCATTTGCATAATCAATGGGATAAATCAAAAAACGTTAATAATTCATAAGTGATTTCATAGTTATGTATCCTATAATAAGAATGAGAAGATACAGAAAAGATAGTAATATAAGATCATTATTTAAAGAATCAGAGATAAGGCCTGAAAAATTAATTATGCCTGTTTTTGTTGATGAGACGGAAAAAGATAAAAAGGAAATACCATCAATGCCGGATATATACAGATATTCTTTAAGCGCCTATGAAAATTATATAAAATACCTTGAGGAGATTGGTGTTAAAAGTATAATTCTTTTTGGAATTCCGGCACACAAGGATGAAACAGGTTCATCCTCATATGATTCCAATGGCATAATTCAGAAGGCAATTAGAACCGCAAAGCAAAATACAGATCTTAATGTTATAGCTGATTTATGCCTTTGCGAGTATACATCAACTGGTCACTGTGGAATAATAGAAAATGGCTATGTTAATAATGATAAAACACTTGAAATTTATCAGAAGGAGGCTTTAAGCTATGCCGATGCTGGTGTAGATATCATAGCCCCAAGTGGAATGATGGATGGCCAGGTCAAGGCCATACGTGAGGTTCTGGATAAAAATGGATACACAGATAAATTAATAATGGCTTACAGCTCAAAATTTGCATCTGGATTTTACGGACCGTTCAGGGACGCTGCGGAGTCAGCCCCACAGTTTGGGGACAGAAAATCATATCAGATGGATTATCATAATGGTGATGAGGCTTTACGTGAAATAGAACTTGATATAAAGGAAGGTGCAGACATAGTCATGGTAAAACCAGCACTGGCATATCTTGATATAATCAGCAGGGCAAAGAGACTGTTCAACATGCCAATGGCGACATACAGTGTTAGCGGTGAGTATACAATGATAAAAAATGCTGTTAAATCAGGATACCTGGGTGAAAATATTGTTGATGAGGTTTTAACAGCCTTCTTTAGAGCTGGGTCTGACTTAGTGATATCCTATTTCGCGGAGGATTATATAAAATCCCATGGTAAACACTAATTTCACCATTTTGTATTTTATATACATTTGAACCGAGAACTGTTCCATTGTATGCAATTAATTCAAGTGCAGAATTATTATAAATTATTTCATTTTTTATTAATGTTATTTTATATATTTTATAATCACCATTGGAATATATTTCTTGAGAATTAAATAAAATGCCATTGCTAATTGATTCATTTGCTATGCCTCTAAAATATAGCCTTTTGTCTCCAGAATATTTTACTGTAATATTAAATCCTGTTAATTTCCCATGGTTATATGTTGGCGATATGCTTTCAAACGTTACAGGGTCCTCATGATTTATGTTTATAAATCCCAGAACAATTATAATTACAAGGGAAAAAATAATAATATAATAAACAAATTTTTTGATTTTTTTTGTATTTATCTCTTTTTTTAAGTCGTTTTTATTAATATTGGCAATAGTTATAAGCGATATCATGGTCCAGAATATAAAATATCCTGGAAGAACACGATAATTAAAAAGGAAAAATATGGCAGGAAATGCAAATAATTCATATTTTAATATATCATAATATTTTATGTAAACTATTATGGTAACCAAAAAAATTATAACCATTATTCCCGTGAATACATTAGAAGGTACATAAGCATAATTTAAGAATGATATCTGTGAGATGCCCTCACCAATGCCATAAATTTTAAGTGTTTCACTTGATAGGATATCTTTAAAATAAATGTATGGTGATTTAATGATAAAATAACCATTTATTAAGAAAAAGATTCCTGCGCCATATATTAGCCAGTAAAATGTTTTTTTAGGTCCGTGGGTTTTATAAATCATATAAATAATGTATGGAAAAACTAGGGCAGGAAACTGTTTCGCTGAAAGGGATAGACCATAGAATATTCCAGACAATCGGTAATTCTTCCTGAAAAAATATGATGTCATTAATAGTACGGCCCATAACAGTCCAATTAAACCCACTATTCCATAATAAAGTACAAAAATATTTATTAATAACCCAAAAAGGGCGTACAGTGCAATTTTTTTATTGCCATATGTTTTATATATTAAAAAAAAGGGTATAATAATTAATATAGATATAATAAAATTGTTATATTTCCCTATTAAAACGTATGGAACATATACCAAAAACGAAAGTGCCGGGTATCCCATTAAGGTAACAAAACTCCCATTCATTGTTGGTGTTGAAAAAAGCTGATAATTTATCATGTTAAAATGACTGAAAACAGAGGCTGTTACATAAGGTATATAAGGGTCCCTGCCAGACATAAACTGTATTGCCGAATAAACATCTATATAATACTCATCCTGCTGTATAAAATGCAAATAAAAATGGAGTGAAAAAATAATTATCAATACAATCAATGATAAAATTATATATATTGCCTTAAAATTTAAATTCCTATTTTCAAGAAAGTCAAGACTAATTTTTCCTTTATAATATTTATATGCAATAAAGGCAAAAACTGCAAGGATTATTATAAACAGGATGTGGGAATATGGCGCCTTTATGAATGCCACAGCAAGCAGGATAAGTATTAGCATTCCCATGAATATATATACATAAATTAACCTATCAATTATATTTGATCTGGCATTAATATTTGAAAAAAATAAGAAAATAAATGATAAAATCATAATAAGGAATTCTGCAATTATGGCATAAATATCAAGATAACCAAAGACCCCAAAAATTATGGATGTGGCAATTATTGAAAGGGCAGACCCGTAATTAAGTGTTATTCTTTTAATTCTGTCATCCATAATTACCACACAAGAAAAGAGGCTGTACTGTATGTTATTATAAATGCCACTATAATTCCAAGCAAATCGGCTATATAAATACTTACATTTTCAAAAATTGCAAAATAATAAATTAATAAATTTACGCCGTAGCCGATAAGATTAAAAATATTGTACTTAAAAAGCCTTTTAAGAAACATTCCGTGCCCATTGAAAGTAAATCTATTATTCATAAAAAAATTGTAGATAATTGATATTTCAATGGCAGGAATTATACTTAATATATTTCCAAGATATGGATGCAAGAGGAATAAAAAACCCTCATTAACAGCAATACCTGATAAACCTATTATGGAATATCTTAATATTGTACCACGCTTTAAAATTAGATAAACATAATCTTTTAAGCCTATTCTGGCCTTATTTCCAATATCAACACTTGAATAACCAACCTTAAAATTATTTTTTAATATATCTATATTTATATTGAGTGCATTAACCCTATCGTTAATTATTGAATTGCCGGAATCTTTTATAAATTTATATGCAGATTTTGAGTAAACATTTATGCATCCAATTAGGTACCTGCTTTTAATTGATAATGATAATCTTAGAATAAAATTTGAAAAATTTTTTAGGCCATCCGGTCTGCATTTAATTATTAAAAGATCAAAATTGTCATTTTGTGCCTCCTTAAAAAATTTGATTGCCGTATCCCCATCTATGTTTATATCTGATGAAAGTATATAATCAAAGTCTTCATCGTCTGTTAGTGCGGAATCTTTAAATTTTAAGATCATTTAAACATGGATATATTACCTGTTATTATTTTTTGTTTTTTTATTTTTTTCATGGGAAACTTTATAATATTCTATAAAATATGTAAATCAATGCCAATATATGAAAATGACGAACATGAATTTCTAAGCGCGAGGGCAAAAAAGATTGAAAATAATGTTTATATAGACGGCAATTTATTTTTAACTGATAAGAGGATAATATTTGAAAAAAAGGGTAAAAGACAATTTTTAAGGGCATCACCTGCAGTTACAGATATTAACCTTTTTTTGTATAATGTGGAAAATGCAACATTCGCCATACCAAAGTTTAGTCTTTTTACAAAGAAGATTTTAAGTATAGAATATTATAATGGTGATAAAAATCTTGTAAGGGTTGATTTTATAATAAAGGATCCTAAAAACTGGGTAAATAATATAACAAGGCTTGCATCTATTTCAAAAAAGGAATATGCAAACAATACAGCGAGAATGCAGGAGGATCAAAAGAGATACGAATTGGAGATGGCCAAGGCCAGGGCACCTAAGGCAAATATAGGCATGGCAGTATTTGGTGGGGATAAAAAAAATCAGGGGAAAATAAACCCAGGTGATTATATAGATGCAGAAAGCAATGAAAATCTTCCAGCAACAAATCTAAAATGCCCTAATTGCGGTGCAGATATAACAGATGATATGAAATACTGCCCAAAATGTGGATACAAATTAAAAAAAGATGATGAAAAAGATTGAAATTAATTTATTATTTCCGTTATTTTTTCTATACTTTGTGTAACCTTATTCCACAGATAGCTTTTACTTTTAAGGTAATTATAATCCTTACTTGAAATCTGCATTCTTTCTGATGATTCAGGGAGTTTATATTTTTTATAATCCTCTAATATTAATGATTCTATTAGAGTCTCCATAACAATAATATAATTGCTTTTATCCTTTTTAAATACAAATGGTTTGATCCCGGAAAATTTTTCCATAAATTTAGACATTAATATATTCAATTTACTGCCATCAAGAAAAAGGAATGCGTCTGATAATTTTAAATTGCATGCAATTATGGTGTCCCTATTCTCTTTTAATCTGGACATAATACCATATTTTTGTTTATTCCTTTTATAGTTTCTTTTTAAAAAAATATCAAATGTTTTTGATGGATAGGCTATAAAACCTGTACTGGCAACCGTCCTTACGAGCAGGTCGATATCCTCATATTCCATTAAATCACGCCACCCGCCATTGTTAATAATCACATCCCTATTTATTATAGTGAAATTTGAAATCAGGGCCTTTTTTTCATTCTGATTTATGAATTTATATATTATATCTGAAACACCTATGCTGTATTCAAGTTCAGGATTTAGTATTATTATATATTCACCACTGCTCTGGGCAACTGCAATACTTTTTGCCATTCCATAGCTGTTGAATTTAGATTTAATTATCCTTAAATTTGGATTTTCTATATCTATATCCTTTTCTGTAATTATTATTATTTCGTAATTAAACCCAATCTCCTCAGCAATTTCTATAATTTTTTTAAGGTTAAAAATAATGGAGTTATCAATGTCATAAACCACAGAACAAAAGGATATTTTTTTGGATGGTTCTGCCGTTATGCTTAATGTTCTTAAATTTGAAACTTCCATCAAATAAGAAAGTTTTATTTTAACTTAAACTTTGTTATTTTTATCCCTTCCATATACCTATGCCAAGACCTATTATGAACAGAACAAGTACAATGGAAAATGAAACAGAGTGTGTGAGGCCCAAAAGTTTTGGAACCATTGCTATATGGGAACTCACAAACGAGCTAATTGAAGACCCTATCTGTGAGGGCGACAATTTTGGAACAAAGGCAAATCCGGCATACCATGCTATTATGAATGCAATGATTATCAATATGGCCGATGCTATGCCTTTTTTTATTGCCAGCCCAAAAAATAGACCGTCGATAAAGGCAAGGATAAGTAATATATATCCTGAAATAACCATAAAATAGAGAAGAAAAATTTATATTTAAAGTTATTGAATTTTAAATGTATTTTTTTATATATTAATGCGTATAAAATGGCAATGATGTTTTTCAAATAAATTTATATAACGATTATATATATTTCTTTTGAAATGACGCTTATAGTAATGGGAATACTGCACCACCTGAACCTTAATACATCAATTGAACATGCCTCAGAAAATTTTGTGTATGTTTCAAAAAAGATACTTCAAATGTATTCAATAAAATCCGGGTGTGTTGTAAATGGTAAGCTTGTTGAAATCAATCCTGCAACAGATAATCCCACAGAGGTTGCAATGCCTGATCTGAGCTCAATTACAGGATTAAAGGTTGGGATGCTTTATTATGTTGGAGAGGGGGAGAAGGATTATCTGTTCTTCCCGTTAAAAACATGGAACAAGCTTGTTGATTTTGCCATTTTCCCAGAGGAATATGAATTAAAATTTGAATTTTATAATGTTGCGTGTAAGTTTAGAAAATATAATCTTTTCAACAAGGGCACTGTAATTGATAAGGAGGATAGAGGAAATGGAGGATCTTTATAAGATAAACAGAACCCTTGAAACGGCAATAAAAATGGAGGCAGAGGGGAAACTTGAAGAGGCCATAAAAAATTATAAGGAAGCCTATATTCATATGGTGGAGCTTGCCAGGGAATCAAAAGGCGCTGAAAGGAAAAAAAGGGCAGAACAGGCTGAGCAGATACTTAAAACATATAAAAGGCTTGAAAACTCAGATGCTGGTGAGGACAGGCTCGAAAAGGGTAAAAAAATCCTTGAATCTTTAAATATTGAACCTCCAGAAATACCAAAAATTACCTTCGATGATGTTGCAGGTCTTAATGATGTAAAGAATGAAATTTTATCAAAGATAATATATCCAATGAGATATAAGGAGCTATCACAGGAGTATAATATCGAATTTGGAGGCGGCATGCTGCTTTTTGGTCCCCCCGGTACCGGAAAAACTTTTATTGTTAAGGCCATAGCAAATGAGGTTAAGGCAAACTTTATTAATGTAAATCCCTCGTCACTTTACAGCCAGTGGTTTGGGCAGTTTGAAAAAAATATTTCACAGCTTTTCAGGGCTGCATATCTGCTATCACCATCAATAATATTTTTTGATGAAATAGATACGCTGGTGCCCAAAAGAAGTGGAACAGAGTCCGATGCTGCAAAAAGGGGGGTTTCACAGCTTTTAACAGAGGTTGGTGGTTTAACATCAGAAAAGGACAAGAATATCTTTATAATAGCAGCAACCAATAACCCATGGGCAATCGATGAGGCAATTTTAAGGCCCGGTAGATTTGACGTTAAAATATATGTTCCACCCCCAGACTTTGATGCCAGGGTAAAGCTGTTCCAGCTAAAGCTATCAAAAATCAAGCCTCTTGGAAATATAGATTATGAGGAGCTGGCAAAGCTTACGGAAAGGTATTCCGGGGCTGATATAGAATTCATATGCAAAAAGGCTGTTCAGAATGTGTTTATGGAGGTTATAAAAACGGGCAATAAAATACCGGTTACAACTGATGATATTATTTCTGTAATATACCAAATAAAACCGTCAATAGATGAAAGAATGCTGGAAAAATATCGGGAATATATGGTACAGTAATACAAAAAGTTTATTAAAAAGTATATATTTATATATTATGGTTTTTAAAATTGGTAAATCAGATGAGGAAAAAATTCTTGAAAAACGTTCAAAAATTAGCATGTTCAAGGCCACTGTAAACAGGCAAATAAGGCAGTATGAGAAGATTTTGGAAAAAAGCAGGGAGGATGCCAAACTTGCATTAAGGCAGAATAATATGATGAAGGCAAAATTATTTGCATCTTTTATGAACGCAATCCAGACCTCAATAAATGGCCTTAAGGATTATTCACTGCTTCTTGAAAGTGTCGACCTTAATTTAATGTATTCACTCACACTTAAGCAAACAAGCAGTTCTATTATTCAGAGTTCAGAGGCATTAAAGAGCAGCGAGCTGACCCCACAGCAGATAGCTGATATGTCAAAAAGTCTTAATGAGCTTACAAATGCACAGGAAAGGATACAGTCAACACTCGTGGATCAGTTTGACCAGATTAAGGATGCTGTGGAGCAAACAGCAAATATTTCGACAGCAAATCCAGAAAAGATTCTGGAATCTCTAAGCAGGGAAATGTCCCAGAAATCAGATTCAATGAGCAATACAGAAATGTCAGGTTCGGAATCATCAAAGGAGGATGAGGAGCTGAATAAACTTTTAAAGGAAATGCAGGATAACCCTGAAAAGTGATACAAGTGCGCAGCAAAAGAAATAATAAATTTGAAATAGAATTAAATTTATCCATTTATAAGAAGGAAAGCGCATTAAAAGATTATAAAAATAAGATTAGGCGGATACTTTATGGTAAACCATAATCCTGTTTTTTTGGGTTTTTAAAATACTGGTCATTTTTTGGTCTTAATACGAAATTAGTAAATTTTATACATAATTCGTATATTTTAAATACTATGAATTAATTATGTTATGTTGGCATTATAGGTTAAAATGGACTTATAATGTTAAAAATGATATATGGATATACAAATGTTTATTAATAAAACATAATTAATAAACAAATACCAAAAAGGTGAAAAAATGGAAACGAAATGCAAGATATGTGGAGAAAAAATACAGGTGCCAGACGACTCAATGGCAGGAGAACTGCTGGAATGCCCTTCATGCGGCATGAACTATGAAATAACATCGATATCAGGTAATTCAGTTGAGATAAAACCTGCAGAAAATGTGGGAGAGGACTGGGGAGAATAAATTGATAAAAGCTGGTATTGTTGGGGCATCCGGATACGTTGGTGGTGAGCTTTTAAGGCTGCTTGCCAATCATGGTGACGTTGAGGTAACTGTTGCAACATCAAATAAGCATAAGGATGAAAAGGTTGCCAGAATACATCCAGACCTTTACGGTCTCACAGACCTAAAATTTACGGGAAGAAGCATTTTTGACCTTTTAGATGACCTTGATGTTGTTTTTCTTGCAGTGCCACATGGCACATCAATAAATTATGTACCACAGCTCATGGAAAGTGGGGTTAGAATAGTGGATATGAGCGCAGATTTCAGGCTGAGAGACCCGGATAAATACCCTGTATGGTATGGCTTTGAACATCCATATCCTGACCTTATCAAAAAATTTGTTTATGGAATGCCAGAACTGCACAGGGAGGAACTCAAAAATGCCAGGTATATAGCAGTGCCCGGATGCATAGCATCCTCATCAATATACAGCATTGCACCATTTGCCTCCCTTGACCTTGATAATAATGTTATAACTGTAGATGCAAAGGTTGGTTCATCTGGGTCAGGTGCTGAACTTGATGAGTCAAAGGTTTTTTCAGAAAGGTATAACTCTGTGAGGGCATATAAACCGGCAGGCCACAGACACACACCAGAAATTGAGCAGGAAATAAAATATGCAACAGGCAGGGATGTTAAAATCGCATTATCGGCACACTCAGTAAACATGGTCAGGGGTATACTGACAACATCAAGCATCTTTGCAAAAACAGATGAAATCCATGGCTGGGGGCTGTTAAGGGAATTTTATTCTGGTGAGAAATTTGTAAGGTTAATAATGGATAAAAAGAGCAATTTCAAATATCCTGATCCAAAGATTGTTGTTGGTTCAAATTTTGTCGATCTTGGTTTTGCAATTGATAGGTACATTAACAGGATAGTATCCTTCGGTGCAATAGACAATATGATAAAGGGCGCATCAGGAAATGCCATACAGTCCATGAATATAATGTATGGATTTAATGAATCAGAGGGTTTAACCGCGCCATCACTTTTCCCGGTGTAGAATATGATTGTGATAAAAATTGGTGGAAGCATACTTGAGAAGATTATAAATGAAAATGCGCTGCCCAATATTTTAAATAATATAAATGATGATATTATAATAGTCCATGGGGGTGGCAATTACCTAAACAAATACAGTGATGAGTTCGGATATGAACAAAAATTTGTTACGTCCCCAGAGGGTATAAAAAGCAGGTACACAGATAAAAAAACACTTGAAATTTTCACAATGGTCATGTCCCTCATAAATGAAAAAATAGTACATTCATTAAGAAACTCAGGCATCAATGCACTGGGTATTAACGGTGTTTCAATTATTAATGCAAAAAGAAAGGATAAATTAATAATACTTAATGAAAAGAACAGAAAGATGGTAATTGATGGGGGTTACACAGGTAAAATCACATCTGTAAATTCAGATATTATTAAAAATATAGTTTTATCTGGATATATTCCTGTAATATCACCTGTGGCATATTCCCCCGAAAGCTATCTTAATATAGATGCTGACAGGGCAGCAGCATATATTGCAGGATATACAGGTGCCAGCACCCTTATAATGGCCACAAATGTTGACGGACTTTACTGGGATGGTACAGTGGTTGAGGACGCTGACAGCGAGTATATAAAAAGCATAATAACAAGTGTTGGACATGGCATGGATAAAAAATTAATGGCTGCAACAGAGGCCATAGATTTGGGGGTTCAGAATGTTATTATCTCAAATCCATTTAAAGATATTATGCATGGAACTGTAATTTCAAGGAAAACCCATGCAATGAAGATATAAATTAACAGGTGATGGTATGGAAAATTATGAGGATGAGTATATTGCAAATACGTATCAGAGATTGCCGGTTCATATTAAAAATGGCGAGGAGGCAAGGCTGTACGATGAAAACGGCAAGGAATACATAGATATGATGGGAGGCTATGGTGTTGCAATATTTGGTTATTCAAATGATAAAATAAAAAAGGCTGTTTGCGATCAGATGGATATACTTCCAATAGCCCATGCATCAGAGTATACAGAGGCCAGAAATAATTTTGTTAAAAAACTTGCCGATTCTGTTCCGGCAGGCATTGATAAATTTTATCTTGGCAACACCGGTGCTGAGGCAATAGAGGCTGCAATAAAGGTCGTAAAAAAGTCATTAAAAAAGCACAAGCTTGTGGCCATGACAAATTCATATCATGGAAAAACGCTTGGTGCACTTTCAATTACATATTCAAATAAGTACAGAAAATACTTTGATGACATATTAATAAAAGATGTGCAGTTCATTAGATACAATAATACTGATGATTTAAAGCTGCTTGAAAAGGATGATGATATAGCTGCGGTTTTCTTTGAGCCGGTTCAGGGGGAAGGTGGAATAAACATACCTGATTATGATTATGTAAGAGAATTAAGGGAAATTACAGAAAAAAACAACATAATATTTGTTGCGGATGAAATTCAATCAGGCCTTGGCAGAACAGGGAAAATGTGGGCACACCAGCATTTTGACATAACGCCAGACATAATTACAATAGGCAAGGGCATAGGTGGTGGCATACCAATGTCGGTAACAGCAGGCAGGCATGAATTCATGGATAACCTTGAAAAGGGTGAGCAGTCATCAACAACAGGTGGAAACCCAATAGCATGTGCAGCCGGAACCGCTGTACTGGAACAGCTCACGCCGGACCTCATAAACGACGTTGCCAAAAAGGGTGAGTATTTCAGATCAAAATTAAATGAATCATTAAACGATGTTAAAATCGTTAAGGAGGTAAGGGGGCTTGGCCTTATGAATGCCATAGAGCTTCGCGTAAAATTTTTGCCAGTACTCATGGATCTGATTAATAAAGGCGTTCTTGCACTTTATTCCGGTATTAACATTATAAGGATGCTCTCACCATATGTAATATCATATGATGATCTATCAAAGGCATCATCAATAATAGGCGAATCCATAAATGAATACTACAAAGAGGTCATAAAATGAAAGTCTCTCTTGTTTATGACATAATGAGGTGGGAAGAAAAATCAATAATGAAGGCCCTGCAGGATAAAAATGTCGAGGTAATGCTTAAGGATGTTAAAAACCTAAATCTTAACCTTGTTGAAAATAATGAAGAATGGGGTGATATATCACTTCAAAGATCCACTGGCTACTACCGGAATCTGCATTCAACAGCCTATATTGAATTCACAGGGCACAGGATTTTAAATGATTTTAATTCAACTGTGATCACCGGAAATAAAATGTTTACATCGCTTGTTTTATCCCACCATGGTGTGAAAATTCCAAAAAGTTTTGTATCGTTTTCAAAGGACGTTTTTCTAAAATCGTTTAATGAGGATTTTCATGGTACTGCAGTTACGAAGCCTGTAACAGGGAGCTGGGGCAGAATGATATCACTTCTTAATGATTACTATGCTGCAATGGATGTCATGGAATATAAGGATTATATGTATCCATTGTACCAGATAAATTATACACAGGAATATATTAATGAATTTGGCCGTGATCTCAGGGTATTTGTAATAAATAATCAGGTTGTTGCAGGAATTTACAGATACAAATCTGGTACTGACTGGAGAACAAATACAGCCCTTGGGGGCCGTGCAGAGGCACTAAAAATTACACCTGAAATAGAGGATATTGCACTAAAATCTGCTGAGGCCATAGGCCCTGGGATTTATGGCATAGACATACTTGAATCTCGGGATGGTTATTTTGTCAACGAAATTAATGGAAACACTGAATTTAAAAATACTGTACCGGTAACTGGCGTTGACATACCTGCCTATATAGCTGACTATCTTATACTCGAGGCAAGGAAATGAATACAAGGGACATGTTAATAAAAATGCTTGAAATATACTCACCAAGCGGGGAGGAGTATGAAATAGCAAAACTCCTTAGAGATTACATGGAGGATTTGGGATTTCCGAATCCGGTTATAGATGAAAAATACAATGTTGTTTCGGTAACAGGAAGAAATAAACCATCAATACTAATTTGCGGCCACGAAGATACTGTTCCTGGATTTATTGATGTAAAAATTGACGGTGATTTAATTTACGGCCGCGGTGCTGTGGACGCAAAATCATCCCTTCTTGCCCTAATGCTTGGGGCAAAACATGCATTAGATTCAGGATTCGATGGCAGAATCATACTTGCAGCAGCCTCAGGGGAGGAAAGTGATAGCAAGGGTATTAATTACATAGAATCAGGTTACGATAAAACCGACTACGCCATTTTTGGTGAACCGGGAGGCCCTGAAAATATCACTGCAGGTTACAAGGGAAGAATACTTATGGAGATTAAAAAACACAGCAGCTCCCATCATGCAAGCTCATCATGGATGGAGGAGAATTCCATAGATTCTCTTATAAACCTCTGGATAAAGATCAGGGATAAATGGGGGAGTAATAAGGATTTTAATGATATAAGCGCGGGAATAACAAAATTTAACGGCGGGGAATATGACAATATGACGCCTGAAAATGCATCAATGTTCATAGATATAAGATATCCAAAATCGGTTACAGAGAATGATATTGTAAGTGAAATTAAATCACTTGCCGGGGATTCCCGAGATTATATATTTAAAACACAGAACAGGACATATCCATATATATCTGACCTTAAGAGCAATCTGGTATCTGCATTCAAGGCATCAATTAAAAAGAACGGCATGGTTCCAAGATTAATATTCAAAAGCGGTTCTGGTGACATGAACACACTGGGCCATGACTGGGGGATACCTGTGGTAACCTATGGGCCTGGTGATACAAAGCTGTCCCACACACCTGACGAGGTTATTAATTACAGGGAAATAGATAAATGTGCAGAAATAGTAAGGGATTCATTAATTTATTTAAAAAATAATGTATTTAAAAATTAATTACCACCAAATTTTGGCGACCTTTTTTCCATGAATGCCCTGATTCCCTCCTTAAGGTCATTGCCACCATAGAGCATTCCCATGGAAATTGATTCGAAATCCAGGTTAATTCTGGATGTTCCATATATTAATCTTTTGGCAGTGTAAACCGATGCAGGTGATATCCTCTGTGAAAGTTCCTCCGTCAATTTTAATGCCTGTGCCTCCCCATCATCATTGAATATTCTTGTTATTATGCCATATTCGTAGGCTTTCTGTGCATTTATTCTTTCGGCTGATAGTATTATATCCATGGCCCGGGAAATTCCGATTAATGCCGGAAGCCTCTGGCTGCCACCGTATCCCGGGATTAGGCCAAGGGATGTTTCAGGGAACCCAAGAACAGCATCGCCTGAAGAAACCCTTATATCACATGCAAGCGCGAGCTCAAGGCCACCCCCCAGGACATATCCCTTCAGGTAAGCCACAAATATTTTGTTCATTTTTGTTATTCTATCAAAGGTATTTTCCCCCTTTTTTGACATTTCCATAAATGCATAGGGGCTGTTTATAAACTGTGACAGATCCGCACCCGCAGAGAAATTGGTACCATTGCCTGTTATAAGCACGGCATGTATATCATTGTCAGCTGATATCCTATCAAGCACAGCATTTAATTCATCAATAAGCCCGGAACCTATAAGATTATTTTTTGTGTTATTTAATTTTATAATTCCTGTATTTTCATGCTTTTCAAAAATTATGTATTTCTGGGCAGTATTTTCGTCTCTGGCCTTTTCTGCCTTATGTGGTGAAAATGCCTCCTTTAGTTTTCCATTAATTATTGTACTGGATGGTTTAAACACATCAATTTTATATTTTTCATAGAGTGAATTTAGGGTCTTTAAAACATCAGAGGAGGATAAACCCTGGGCCACTGTTACCGGACCAAATGGCCTGTTCAGACCCAGTTTAACTCCTGTTTCAATATCATTTGGTGTGGCAATGCCACTCTCTATTAATTTTGTTGCCTCGTTTATTTCAAGTGAAAATACATCCATAAGGCTTATCTTTTCTGAGGGTGCCGCCTCCGGTATTACTGCCTTACCATTTTCCCACCTGTAAATACCAGACCCTGTTTTCATTCCAAGCTTTCCTGCATTAACGTATGAATCCAGGTTTTTGCATTTTCCATAATCCGGAGATAATTCCTGTGCATAATATTTTAAGGAATCGTATACGGTATCCAGGCCAACATAATCAAAAAGCTGGTATGGCCCCATTGGAAGGCCCTGAGATTTAAAGAATGCATCTATGCCTGCAGGGTCCGAATCAGAAAGCGCCATGCAGAATACTAGGAGTTCGGGTGCTGAAACCCTGTTGACAATAAAACCTGCCTCATCCCTCATAACCTTTATTGGTACTTTCCCTATGGCCTTTGCAACAGCCATTATCTCATCAATATACTTTTCATCTGTTTTATCACCCTTTATAACCTCAACAAGCTTCATTAATACTGGAGGATTAAAAAAATGCATGCCAAGAAGCCGCTCGGGTTTTTTAACAAATTCGGCCAGTTCGGTAATCCTTATATTTGATGTATTCGATGCTATTATTCCATCAGTGTAATTTGAAATTTCCGAAAGCACATTTTTTTTAATTTCAAACTTTTCTGGAACCGCCTCTATTGATATGTATGCTCCATCAACAGCATCCTTTATATTGTTATAATAATTAATGTTTTTCAGTGTTTTGTCATACAACTCCCTTGTAATTTTTCCAGAGGAAAGAAGTTTGGATAGGCTTTCATTTATTTCCCTTTTGGCCCTTTCAATAACCTCGGGATAAAAATCCTCAAGGTTGACACAATAACCGCCAAGCGCAAAAACCTCGGCTATACCGTGTCCCATTGTTCCTGCTCCTATTACTGCTATTTTTGAATCCATGATGTATTATAACGTTAAAAAATATATTACTTCCTATCGGGCATTTTGTTATTTCATTTAAATAGAAAGAAAATAAAAATCTATATTAATTAATTAACATCAAGTGTTAATGTTTAGAAAAGAAATTTTATTAATATTAAGACCATAAATGGAATATGAATAACTACAGGCTGACCATTAATGGTCTTTTAGAAGCTTCAGTTATGTCCAATAAAAATCAGGAAATTATTTACAGGGATAGGGAATTAACCTATGAGGAATTTTATAATAATGTGAAAAGGCTGGCAGGTAATTTGTTGCGGCTGGGTGTAAAAAATGGTGATAGAATTGGCATTATTGATTTTGATACCATAAATTATATGTATGCATATTATGCCGTGCCAATGATTGGTGCCACCCTGCATATGGTTAATATAAGGTACCCGCCAGAGATATTATTCTATACAATACAAAACTCCGAGGATAAATATATTATAGTTAACTCCGCATTCATGCCATTAATAATGCAGTATAAGGATCTATTTAGCTTTGTAAGCCTTTTTATTATTTACTCTGAAAATGGCCATGAAAAATATAACATGGATAATTATGTTTTTATGGATGACCTGTTAAAGGAAAATGATGAAAAAATCGATGAGCCCGATGAAAATTCCATTGCAACTCTATTTTATACATCTGGAACAACCGGACTTCCAAAGGGTGTTTATTATACACATAAACAGTTAATATTACACAGCATATCTTCACTGGCTGCATTATCAGATGATCCCATAAATTTCAGGCGCACTGATACAATACTTCCACTTGTTCCAATGTTCCATGTCCATGCTTGGGGAATACCATATTTTGCAATATTGAAAGGCATGAAATATATAGTCCCAGGGAAATACGACTGGCCAAATATACTTAATGCCATGGAGAAATACAGTGTAAATGTATCTGCAATGGTGCCATCCATACTTTATTTGCTGTTATCAGAAAAAAACGGACCGTCAATAATGGGAAAACTTCATTTAAAAACCATAATTGGGGGTGCGGCAATAACCTCAGGTCTGGCGGATCTTGCTGAAAAATCAGGCATGACCATAATATCAGGTTATGGCATGTCCGAAACAGGCCCAATAATCACACTTGCAACATATAATTCCATTATAGAAAATTCTGATGAAGAAACAAAAAAGGCAGTTAGGAGAAAAACAGGCATACCAATACCAATGGTGAGACTGAGGGTTGTTTCTGGAAACCATGATGTTGAAAAAAACGAAAATGAAATCGGTGAGATAATTTTGAGGGCACCATGGTTAACATCAGGCTATTTTAAGGATGATGAAAAAACTAAAAAACTCTGGCAGGATGGCTGGCTTCATACAGGAGACCTCGCGGTTATGGATAAATATGGATACATAAAAATTGTTGACAGGGAATCTGATGCGATAAAATCCGGGGGAGAATTTATACCATCCGTGATATTGGAAGATTTAATAAGCACCGTTCCAGGGGTTGATGAGGTTGCCGTTGTGGCATACAGGGACCAGAAGTGGGGGGAGCGCCCTGCTGCATTTATAAAAGGGTCAGCAGATGAAGAAACAATAAGGAAAAAGCTTAATGAATATGTGGATACAGGCAGAATTGCAAAATTCTGGATGCCTGATAGGTATTATTTTGTTGAAAATTTTGAAAAGACAGGAACAGGAAAAATAGATAAGAAGATACTTAGGGAGAGGGTGAAATAATGGAGGATGCATATATAGTTTATTTTAAGCGTGTTCCGTTTTCAAGGGCCAGGCCAAATGACCCTGAAAAGGATGCATACAATGATTTGAGAATGGATAAGCTTCTATCGGAATTAATTAATTTATCCCTTGAGGAGACCAAAATAAATCCAGAGGAGATAGGCGATGTCATAACCGGATGTGCATTTCAGGCAGGTGAGAACTGGACATACGGAGGCAGGCATCCTGTGCTTTTATCAAACCTGCCATACACGGTGCCTGCAATGTCTATGGACAGGGCATGCTCATCATCGCTTAATGCTGCGGGGATAGGTGCCATGGAGGTCATGCTCGGGAAATCAGATATAGTTCTTGCAGGAGGCATGGAGCACATGACGCATGTTCCTCTTGGCATAAATAATCCATACATTAAACCTAATATGGAATTAATGGTAAATCCAAAATACGCAAAATATAATATGAACGTTTCATATAACATGGGATTAACTGCGGAAAAACTTGCCAGCATTAAGCACATTGACAGGGACGAAATGGATGAATACTCATATAATTCACATTTAAGGGCAGAAAAGGCATACCAGGATGGGTTTTTTAAGGATGAAATAATGCCTGTTGAGGTTAACGGCCAGGTTTATGAGAAGGATCTTGGAATAAGGCCTGATGCCTCTCTTGAACAAATAAAAGCTCTTAGGCCGGCTTTTAAGGAGGATGGCATAATAACTGCTGGAAATTCATCAACACTTAACGATGGTGCATCTCTTCTGATGATAATGTCAGGAAAGAAGGTTAAGGAATACGGTTTTAAACCGCTTGCAAGAATTGTTGATTTTGCATCAGCAGGCGTTGACCCCACAATAATGGGTGAGGGTCCTGTTCCGGCCACAGAAAAGGTGCTTAAAAGAAATAAATTAAAGCCTGACGATATAGATTACTGGGAGATTAATGAGGCTTTTGCTGTTGTTGTTTTAAATGCTGTAAAGGCATTTAACCTTGATCTTGCCAGGGTAAACATTCACGGTGGTGGAATTTCCATAGGGCATCCACTCGGGGCCACTGGTGCAAGAATTGCCGGAACATTGGCACGTACATTAAATGATAAAAAGAAGGATCTTGGCATAGCCACATTATGCGTTGGTGGAGGGCAGGGATATTCAATGCTTCTGGAGCGTGTTTAAAATGTTTGAGGAACTTGATGATTACAGAAAGAAGGTAAGGGATTTTGGGCTCTCTGAATTTACAGAGGATCTTATAGATAGATATGATAAAACAGAGGAATATCCTGATGATATAAGGCTTAAGGCATTAAAATCAGGCCTTATAGATATGTCAAATCCGGCAAAGATACTCATCTCAATTGAGGAACTTTGCAGAATAGATGCTGGGCTGGGCATAGCGGCAACAATACCATATTTTGGCGGAGAGGTTATCATGCTTTATGGTAATGAAAAACAGAAGCGGATTCTCAATGATGTTTATTCAGGGAAATACATACTTGGCCTTGGTGTAACAGAGCCATCCGGTGGCAGTGATGTTGCTGGACTGAAAACAACAGCAAAAAAAATTGGAGATAAATATGTAATAAATGGATCGAAGATGTTTATTTCCAATGGAGGTATTGCAGATTATATAGTGCTTCTAGCGAGAACATCTGATGAGGAGAACAAGCATCACGGCCTTACAACATTTTTAATTAACACAAAATCACCGGGATTTGAGGCCAATAAATTGCATGGCAAGCTTGGTGTGAGGGCCACAAATACAGCAGAATTGAAATTTAATAATCTGGAGGTTTCAGTGGATGATGTTATCGGTGAGGTTGGCCAGGGATTTTATTATATTATGACATTTTTCAATATAAGCAGAATATATGTTGCCGCCCAGGCCCTTGGAATAGCCCGTGGTGCACTGGATAAAATTCTTGAATTTGTAAAAAATAATAATATTAAGGATGAATATACAATGTTCAAGGTTTCAGATGTATCAACACGCATAGAGGCGTCAAGGCAGTTAACATACAATGCGGCATCATATCTATTTAAGTTTGATCCAAAACCGGCGCTTACAAGCATGGCAAAGGTATATGCCGGAGAAACGGCCGTTTATGCCTCTGAACTGGCCATGGAACTTACCAAAAATGATCATAAAACACAGAGATTCTTTAGAAATGCAAAGATAATGGAGATATGGGAGGGAACAAGCGAGATTGAAAAGCTCATTATTTCAAGGCAGATATTAAAAGGGGGTAATTAAATGGAGGATGAATATAAACTATTAAGGGAAAACGTTGAGGAATTCGGCAGCACACTGGATGAGAAAAAAATAGAGGAAAATGGCATTGATAATAATCTCCTTAAAAAACTTGCATCACAGGGCTTCCTTGCCGCATTAATACCTGAAAATCTTGGTGGCTCAGGGCTTGATGAATCCTCATATAATATTATTCTGGAGGTGCTTTCAAAATACTCACCGTCCTCTGCATTTGAAATATTTTTAATTAATTCCATTGCATATCCGGTGCTTTCTGATGATTTAAATTATCTTAACGATGTTATTAAAGGTGATGATTTTATTGGTATATCTCTTGATAAAACCATAAAAAATAACTCTTTAGATTCTGTATTAAATGCAAATGGAAAATATACAATAATGTCCTCTGATGTGCCGGCCATAGCAGAAAACGAAAATTTTACTGAAAAGGATTTTATGGGATTTAAGGGCATAAGGTTTGGCAATGTCGGTATTAAAAATCAAAAAAATATAAAATCAAATAAAAACATAAAAAATTCAATAATGAATTCATACAGATCACTGGCCGCAATAAATCTTGGCATAATATCTGGATCGTTGCAAAAGGCACTTGAATACTCTGCTGTCAGGCAGGCATTTGATGTGCATTTAAAGGATTTTGGACCAATAGCATTTAATCTATCAAAAATGGTAGCCAGGGAAAATATCCTGAGAAACATTATTTACAGTAATGTAAATTCAGAATATGTTTTTGATTTCTCAATAGAAAATGCACTGGAAATATCAAAATATTCATTGAATGTTCATGGAGGCTATGGCTATTTTAAGGATTTCGGGGTTGAAAAATTTTACAGGGATGCCATGGCACTTAAGGCCGTATTTTATGGCAATGATTTTCTTGAAAATCTTTCAAAAAGAGTTTATGGGGAGAGATCTGGATTTATTTAAACACCCTTCCCTCAAAAATGTATATTTCTGATGTTAGATAACAATCCCTTTTCATTCCGGCCTTTCTGCAGGTTTCCTCAAGGAACTGCTGCTTATTAAAACCATATTCTATTGCAACCTGTGGCAAAAGAACCCCTGAATAAAATCCGTTTTTAACATATATACCATGAACACCAAGGTCTATTTTATCAATGTCTGTGTAATTAATTCTTTGGAGTTTTCCAAGTACGGTTATTTCTATTTCTATTTTATTAAATTCGGATAATGTAACCGGCCTGAACCTTGGATCCTCCGTTGCAGCCGCAACTGCCATCTCCTTTACAGCCTCCGCCAGCGGTTTTATGGAAAATATATACCCTATGCATCCCCTTAGATTTTTTTCCTCATTGATTGTAACAAAAACACCTGCGTTGGTTTTAAATTTTTCGGGTATTGCTGGAAATTTATATTCAAGCCCGAAATGTTTTTTTAGTGCGTTTAAAGCAATGTCCATTAGAAGCTTACCATCATCCTCTGTAAGGGATTCCAGAAATGAGTCCTTTTCAATTTCCATAATTAAATAATTACAAATTTTTTATTTAACCTTTTTTCCCCATAATATGGTTATTTTATGGAGATATCTTATAAAAATGGGGCTTATTGTAAAAATCATAAAATTTAATATCATACACTTTTATATATAATAATTAGAATAAAAAATCAATGCATATACAGTTATTCCTGATTAATGCGGTATTCAAATTATATATATGATGCCTTAAGGTAAATAAAAAATTATGTTTCCATCAATAAATTTTAATAAAAACTATGTTTTTATAATTATGAATAAATTATATTTTTTGACCGGTATAATTGGTCCGCTGGTGACCTTATCACTTATATTTCTTGATATTTCAATATCACCATACTTTTCATGGCATGTAAACTCACTAAGCAGTCTTGGCATCCATAAATATTATTATTTGTTTGATTCTGCAGTTATTTTTGAGGGATTAATGAATACAGCATTTTCAGTATTTCTATACAGGGCAGTTCCTGTTAAGCCATTACCTATAATATTAATGATTATAGGAAGCATTGGGCTTTTCTTTGTAGGGATCTTTGATGAACATACCGGTGATATACATTTAACATTTGCAATATTATATTTTATTTTAATGCCTCTTGGAATTATAATATTTAGCCTGTTCAGAATATCCAGGTTTATAACACTTTATGGCATGATATCTGCACTTATATCGCTAATGGTAATAATCATAGGAATTTTAATGGCCCTCAAGATTATAAAATTAAAGGGTGTTGGACTATCAATACCTGAGACCATTGAGGCTTTATTGCTTGCATCATGGATAATTATGCTTGCCTCATACATTATATTTAATTACAGCAAATTACAAACAAATAAAATTATATTGGCATAAATTATACCGTGTCATGGAATTTATAAAAAGTGGAAAGGTTAAGGATATTTACTCGGATGGAGACACCCTAATTTTTAAATTTTCAAATAGAATATCAGTTTTTGATAAAATTATACCAGTGGATATTCCTGATAAGGGGGAATCACTGTGCAGAACCTCATATTACTGGTATGGTGTTGCCAGTGATATTGGAATAGAAACAGATTTAATAAAACTTGAAGGCAACAATGAAATGCGTGTCAAAAAATTTAATGTATTTAGCAGGGGAAGGGAATATTTTAGCAATTACATGGTTCCGCTTGAATTTATAACAAGGTATTATGTTGCAGGAACATATTATGACAGGATAAAGTCTGGAATCCTTGATTATCATGATGCTGGATTTAAAAATATGCCTGAATATGGAGATGAATTTCCGGACCCCTATTTTGAGGTAACCACAAAATATGAAAAATTTGACAGACCATTAAAAACAGATGAGGCTTTGACCATTTCAGGCTTAAAGCTTTACGAGCTTTATGATATAAAGGAAAAAATATTAAAAATAGACAGAAGAATAAATGAGTCTGTAAAGGGCAGGGGGTTAATACATGCTGATGGAAAAAAGGAGTTTGCACTGGGAATAAGCAGAGTGCCGACGATCATAGATACATTTGGCACACTTGATGAGGATAGGTTCTGGGATTTAAATGAATATTCCAACGGAAATATAAGGGAGCTAAGCAAGGAAATGGTAAGGCAGTATTACAGGTCAACAGGATACCATGATGCACTTTACAGGGCACGTGATCTTGGGCAGAAGGAACCGGATATACCACCACTCCCGGATGATATGATTAAAAAGGTATCAGACCTTTATAAAAATATGTACGAAAAGATTACAGGGTTAAAATGGTGATACCATCCTTGATCCCATGGCGTCAAATCTAACCCTGATTACAAACTCTGATTTTTTCAGCATTTCCTTCTGGAGATTATTAACATTGTCAGGTGGGGTAATTAAAAGTATAAATCCTTCCAGGCCGCCCCCGAGAAGCCTCGCCGCCCTTGCACCTATGGACTTCGCAAAATCAATTATGTCATCAACCTTCTCACTGGAAACTTTCTCTCCAAGTGTTTTCTTTATTTCCCAGCCAGAGTTTACAATATTGCAGAATTCACCATAATCTGATGTTTTAAATGCTTTCTCCATTGATGCGGCCAAACCCTTTATTTTTAATAATTTATTTAATGTGTCACTATCATTTTTCTCTGACTTAATAACCTGATCCCTTAATGCATTTGAGCTTTCCCTCGTTTTTCCTGTATAAACAAGCAGCATTGATTTTTGTAATGTTTCTATGAAATCATTTTCCAGATTGAATGCCTCTGTTATAACAGAATTTTTACTGAATTCCATATATTTAAGGCCGCCAACGGATATTGCATATGGGTCCTGTTTTCCAAGGACAATCCCAAAATTTGTTTTCTCTATATTATATGCCTCCTCAGCAATTTCATATGAATTTTTATTCTTATTTGTAATCTTATAAATTATTTTTAGAATGCCTGTGATCAGCGCGCTGCTGGAACCAAGCCCTGATCCCGGTGGTACATCACTATTAATGATCAGCTTTCCGGTTTTAATTCCGTTTGACATAAATAATTCCATAATTTTATCCTCAACAGATGAATTCTGTTTTAATACTATGGCACTTTTTAAAAAGTCTCTTGAGGAAACCTCTAGTGGCATTTTGTCATCAGTATACCTCAATAGTATTCCACGATCAATTGTTGTGTTAAACACTGCTCCACCATATTTTTCGAAAAATGGGCTTATGTCTGTGCCACCACCTGCAAAACTAATTCTTAGAGGGCTGTAAACCGAAATTTTCATCTTTAAGTGTATGCAAATTATTTTATAAAGTTATTCAGGAATATATTATTCAAAGAATAAATATAAAATATCATTATACAATAAACAATAATGGAAAAAAATGGAAGCTACTGGCATCAGGTACCGGCCGGTCCGAACCCGCCGGATGAGGTATATGTGGTTGTTGAAATACCAAAGGGTACGAGAAACAAGTATGAAATGGGCAAGGAATTTCCAGGAATTAAGCTTGACCGCATTTTATATTCATCCTATGTTTATCCAATGGAATATGGGGCGATACCGCAAACATATTATACAGACAAGGACCCCATAGATGCCCTTGTATTTATGTCACAGCCCACATTTCCCGGTGTAATATTAAGGGCCAAACCAATAGGTGTATTGAAAATGGTAGATTCTGGAGATATTGATAATAAAATGGTATGTGTATGCCTTGATGACCCTGTTTATAAGGATCTTAAATCATACACGGAAATACCTGAACATATACTTAAGGAAACAGAGAATTTCTTTGCCACCTATAAGGCACTTCAAAATAAGAAAACTGAGGTAAATGGATGGGAGGGTCCTGAATTTGCCAAAAAGGAAATTAAAGATGCCATTGAGGCATATAAAAAACTTTTTGAGTAAATGTTATCAGTAAAAATCAATTCTGGTACATTGACCATATGCGATGGACTTTTAAGTGAACTCAATGAAAGAATTCTGGTAATAAGAACAGATGAGTACATAGCATCATGTGATTCAGGCATGTGCCAGAAGGAGAAAAACTTTAATATTGATATTGTTGATAAAATAGATGATGAAAACAATTTTTTATTTTTTAAAATTGATAATATAAAAATAGCCGTTGATATTTATACATATAATATTCTAAATTATGAAGATATAACAATAAAAAAGGGAATAAAAATTTATGTTGATGAAAATTACAGGTATAAAAGATTATGAGCCTTCCTTTTCTGCAGATTTTTCCCTGATTTTTGCCTCCTCAAATTCTGGATGCTCCTTTATATTACTCTTAGTAATCTTCTTGGTGAATATAAGGGATATCAGTGCAATGAATGCAGGTATGACAACGGCTATATACGATGCAAATGTATAATTATTCTTTGATCCAAGAAGATATGCGTATAATGGTCCGCCTATTAATGTCCCGATGTTAAAGATAAAAAACAGAAATCCAGACACAGACCCAACAACACGGTCCAGCACAGAATCCTGCCCAAAGGCAACAAGGAGGTCAACGTAGACACCCCATCCTGATCCAAAGATAAATGTAAAAACAGCAAGGCCTATAAATGATTTAAACAGTATAAACATGCCAAGGCTGCCTATGAAAATTAGAAATGAGGTTATTATAACCATGTATTTTCTGCCTATTCTATCAGCTATATAACCATAGAAAAATGCAAGTAAAAAGCCTCCAAGGCCTGCCATGGATGCTATAACTGCCGCTGAACCTGTTGGAAATCCAAGACCCTGTTCAAGATATTTTACATAATAACTGAGGTAACCTGCGAATAGGGTTATTCCAAAGAAAAATACAGATATTGCAAGAAGCACTGTATTTCTGTTAAATATGTTTTCCAGTTTTATTTTTTCCCTTTTCTCCTTTTTATATGTAACAGGTATAATGAATAGAACCAACAATAATACTATGGCTGAAACTATGCCGGATAACTCGAATGGAATCCTGAATGCCGGAAGAAATGGAGATATCATGTATGGTCCTCCAAAAAGGCCTGCACCAAAAAATGTTGCCCATACTGACACTGCCTTCCCACGTGTTTCAAAGAATATATCCCCAAGAAGTGCAACACCTGCAGGTTGAAACATACCAACACCGACGCCAACAAGCAGTCTGAAGGCAAAAAGTTCTGGAGTATTTGTTACAAATCCTGTTAAAACAGTAAATGCAGAGAATATTAAAACCGAAAGTAAGATTGTGTTTTTAACAGAATACCTGTCAAAGAAATATCCTCCGACCAGGCTAAAAATTGCTATTCCTATTGCATAACCTGTTAAAATTGTTCCTATGCTAAGATATGCCGGCCCTGTTATGGACGGTACAATATAATCAGCACCAAATGAATATATTTCGGCATCAAAGCCCTCTAGGAATGCCGGCAAACCCGCAACAATGGCTATGATGGCAAATCTTGCTAGACTCTCTCCAGCAAGCTGTCTAACCGTTTCGGATTTTTGAAATCCCATTCTAAAAATGCTAACCATAATATCATAAAATTCAGCATATATATAATCTTTTATACCAAAATTATAAATGGTTTATATAATTTTTTTATAAATTTTAAATTAATTTTAAAAAAGTTTACAACCTGGCAACAAAGGATAAAATCCTTGCCATTGCCACAGAATAAATTCCCATATAAAGAAGGTATCTTATTAAGTTTAACTTAACCTTTTCATATCTGTAATGAACCTTGAAAAATGATATGGAATCAAGGCTAAATACATACCTTCTTCTGTTAAGAGAATAAAGTATTATATTGCTATTTCCAACCTCAACCATGTTAATAGAATAATATATGTCGTCATTTACAGAAAAATCATAAAAATTTTTCAGTATGTATATTTTTGACCCATTTCTTGCAAAGGTTGTTGAAACATTTGGCTTTAAAAGCTCATCCGGAGAAATCATCGGGAAAATATTCTACAAAATGATATAAACTTATCGATTACAAATACATTTTAAACGAAATTATGCATCTGTATTTTAATACCGTTTATAAAATTCTGAAATATATCTGTGGCTGTAACTACACCAACGCCACCGGGTACAGGTGTTATTGCCTTAACAATGCCGGATACCTCATCAAAATTTACATCTCCATAAATTTTATTGCCCTCATAATTAATTCCCACGTCTATGACTATAGAATTGTTATTTACAAAATCTTTGCCAAAATAATGTTTTTTGCCTATTGCGGCAACCAGGATGTCTGATGATTCGACAATTTCCTTTAAATTTGACGTTTTACTGTGGCATATACTTACAGTAAAATCACGGTTCAAAAGCATCATTGATAATGGCCTCCCGACAACGGGGCTCCTATTAACTATGCACACATTCCCATTTTTAATTCCATAATGTTCAAGGATGTCTACAACTGCCCTTGCTGTGGCTGGTGCTATTTCCTCATTCCTTATATATAAATTTCCAAGATTTACCGGTGAAAGGCCATCAGAGTCCTTGTAGTATGGTATGTATTTTATTATGTCATAATAATTTAAATTCTCAGGCAGGGGTGATTCCATCATTATTCCATGTATATTTTTGTCAATACTGTATTTTTTAATTAAATCTATTAATTCATCCTGGTTGATGTTTTGATATTTATCCAGTGTCACGTTAATTCCAAGTTTTTTTCCACGCCTTATCTTTGCATTTGCATAAATTGACGATGCAGCATCATTGCCGATCTGTATTAATTTTAAATGCGGCATTATTCCGTATTTATTTTTAAGGTCATCGACCTCATTTTTGATTTCTTCCATTTTTTTATTTGCAACAAGGTTCCCGTCAAGTATCATCGCTTCACCATTTTTTAATAATCCACATGGTTATTTTGGTTTTATTAATAAATTCTTTTAAAATTAATTCCTCCATTTTTTATATTTATTATGGATAAAGGTAATTATAAACCTTGGTATTTAAGTCATAAATGGGTAACATTATAAAATTGCTTGAAGGACTTGTAAAATCCAATTCATACTACGATCTTATAAATAATGAGATAGATAATATAGCAAATGATATAACTTCTGGATATGATTTAAAATTTATTAAGAAAAAATATGATTATAAAAATATTGATTTGCTATATGAATTCGCACATTACAGGATATTGAATGCACATAAATTTTCGAAAAGCAGCAGATTATTCTTTGACAAATACGCATCAATGTATTCAACACCGGAAATAATTGGAGATTACAGGGGTGAAAAACTGAAAGGCAGTGAGATCATTGATATAGGTTCCGGAGCAGGCATGCAGGCCATATTTTTTTCAAAATATTCCCATGTAACGGGAATAGAGATAGACAGGGTTAGATACCTCCTATCATTGCTAAATAAACGCGCATATAATTCTGATGCAAATTTCATAAATAATGATGCCTTTAATGATATAAGGTATTCCGCTGATATAATCTTTTCAGATCCCCTCAGGCCTGCAATGGCCAGTAAAAGGAAGATGGATGATCTCATTCCAAATCCTGAAATTATAATGAAAAGATTTAATCCAAATGCTGGTTTTGTTTTTGATTTACCACCACAGATGAGATGGGAAAACATAGGCATAAATGGTGAAAGGGAATATATATCTGTGAATGGTTATATTAGTAGGCTAACATTGTATACAATGAATCCCGAGAAAGATTTTACCTCAGCGGTTATGCTTCCCGAAAGGAGGAGGATAACAGGTAAGCCTGAGGAGATTAAAATCGTCAACCAGAATAATAAAATATATGATTATTTATATTTACCTGATATAAGCTTAATATATTCTAAACTGCTTTATAAGGCCATAGATGATAATATGCATTTAATATATCATGATAAAAAAAGGCTTTTATTCACATCCAATGAATATATAAAAAATTTCTTTGGGCGTACATATATACTGGAGGCAAGATCATCAATAGAAAAACTTAAAAATGAATTAATAAAACTAAATGCCGGAAAAATATTTTTTATTTTTTCAATTGATACATCAGAATATTATAGGTTAAAAAATGAGATGGAAAAACATCTAAATGGAGACAAAACATACTATATTTTTAAAAATAATAATTGCTATTTAATAGCAAGGAAAATTAATGGATAACAGAAGATATTATTTTATATTCATATAAATATATAAAATATAGTAAAGAAAAATAGGTAATTGTAGTTATGTAAACTAACAAAAAGGATAAAAAAAATTTTGAAATATATTTTTATAGAATTACGTAATTAGAAGTGACAAATATGATAGAGTTCTATGCAAAGGCTAAGTTGCCATCAAGATTTGGTAATTTTGACATATATGTTTTCAAAAACGACGAAAATAAGGATCATGCTGTTATTGTTAAGGGTGACATTTATGGCAGGGAAAATGTCCCCGTAAGAATACACAGCGAATGCCTCACCGGAGATATAATGGGTTCATTAAGATGTGATTGCCGTGATCAGCTTCTGACCTCACTTAAAATGATAGGCCAGAGCGAGTATGGCATGTTAATTTATCTCCGCCAGGAGGGCAGGGGTATTGGCCTCCTGAATAAAATAAAGGCATACAGCCTTGAGGATCAGGGTCTGGATACTGTGGAGGCAAATCTTGAACAGGGATTGCCGGCAGATGCACGTAATTATAATTTTGCTGTCGAGGTAATAAAATATTTTAAAATAAAATCTGTTGAACTCATAACCAATAACCCGGAAAAGATTAAATTTTTGGAGGAAAATGGCATAAAAATATCCAAGAGAATACCAATAATTATAGAACCAAATGCTTTCGATAAATTTTATCTTGAAACTAAAAAGGATAAAATGGGGCATCTACTTTAAATACAATTATTCAGGGTTAATCCAAATTAACTTTTTATATAAAGTTACCATCACTTACCATGGATATTAGGAATAAGGAAATATTAATAACTGGTGGTGCAGGTTTTATAGGTTCAAATCTTGTTCACAGGCTTTATAAGGATAATCATGTGTATGTCATGGATGACCTTCAAACAGGTTCCATGAGCAATTTGAATGATATTTTGCCAGATATAGATTTTATAAAGGATAGGGTTGAGAATATAAATAATTACTGCCTTGATGTTGATTATATTTTCCATATAGGTATTTACTCATCATCGCCCATGTACCGCAATAACCCACTTTTAATAGGAAATGCCATAAATGATATGATAAAAATACTTGAACTGGCAAAGAAAAATAAATCAAAAATAGTATATGCATCAACATCCTCAATTTATAATGAAATAAAACCGCCTCATTCTGAAAATGTCATTCCAAAGGTTACCGATTATTATACCGAGGCAAGAATTGCCATGGAAAGGGTTGCCGAGCTTTATGATAAGCTCTATGGAATGGATGTATCAGCCATGAGATTCTTTTCAATATACGGATATCACGAGAAATCCAAGAAAATCTTTGCAAACCTGGTATCACAGTTTCTATGGGATATACATGACGATATACAGCCCGTACTTTACGGCGATGGGGAGCAGAGAAGGGACTTTGTGTTTGTTGATGATGTTGTTGATGCCCTGACCCTTGCGGCATTAAATAACCATGGATTCAATGTCTACAATGTTGGTACTGGTAAAAATTATTCATTAAACCAGCTCGTTGATATACTTAATAAACACCTTAAAAAGAATGTGAAACCAAAATACATAGAGATGCCAATAAAAAATTACGTGCATGAAACGCTTGCAGATACCAAAAAGGCTGAGGAAAAAATAGGCTTTAAGGCGAAGGTTTCACTGGATGAGGGCATAGATAAATTAATTGAATATTACAAGTATTAAAATGATAATAACAAAAACTCCTCTAAGAATCGGGTTTGTTGGCGGGGGTACAGATATACCGGCATATTACAGGAATTATGGCGGTGCACTTATCTCTGCTGCAATAGATAAATACATTTATATAATAGTTAATAAGAAATTTGATTCAAAGATAAGGATTTCATATTCTCAGACTGAAATAGTGGATAGGATTGATGAAATAAAGCACCCATCTGTTAGGGAGGCATTAAGATTTTTAAATATAGATGGTGGCATTGAAATACTTAGCATTTCGGATATACCATCGCATGGTACGGGCCTTGGATCAAGCTCCACATTCCTTGTTGGCCTGTTAAATGCCCTTCATGCATATAAATCAGAGTACGTTTCACGAGAGGAACTGGCATCAGAGGCTGTTAAAATAGAAAGGGAGATACTTAGGGAGGCAGGAGGAAAGCAGGATCAGTACATGGCTGCCTTTGGTGGAATAAACATGCTTAATTTTAATGAAAATGAAAGCGTAAATGTTAATCCAGTTGCCCTTAGTGTTGATATGCTGGAGAAATTGAGATCAAATATTGCATTTTTATATACAGGAATAAACAGGAAATCTCCTGAAATACATACGGACATGGAAAAACAGATAAATGAACATCTGGATGCCTATCATGAGATGAAGAAATTAACCCGTGATTTTTATGATGCTCTTTATAGGATGGACATAAATTCCATGGGGGAAATTCTTGATAGAAACTGGTCACTTAAAAAATCACTATCTTCAAGGATATCAAACAAAGAAATAGATGATCTTTATGCCATGGCAAAATCTGCCGGTGCACTTGGTGGTAACCTTATAGGAGCCGGTGGGGGTGGTTTTCTGGTTTTTATAGTCGGGGATGATAAAAAAAGTAACGTTGTGAGAACCCTTGGGCTCCGTGAAATGGATTTTGATTTCGATTTTGAGGGTTCAAGAATAATATATTTTTCAAAATAATTTTTATATTAAACTTAAATCTAATCCATATAGATTGATAAAAAATTATAATGATTAGTTTAATAATGATCATCTATAACTGCGCATATCATATGAATGGCTGTTATATGAATTTCCTGTATTATAGATGTTTTATTCGATTTTGCAATAAAAACCTCCCTGCATATATCTTTTAATTTTCCACCAGATATGCCAGTCATTCCAACTGTATATGCACCAAGTGTATTCGCAGCATTAATTCCCTCCAAAACATTCCTTGAATTACCTGAGGTACTTATGCCTATTACGGTGTCATTTTTACCAGAAAGTGCCAGAACCTGTCTTGAAAATACCGAATTATAATCATAATCGTTGGCTATTGCCGTAAGTGAGGATGTATTTGTTGTTAATGCTATGGCAGGCAGGGGTTTTCTCTCCTTTAGAAAATGCCCGGTTAGTTCGGCAACAAAGTGCTGTGAATCGGCCGCTGACCCACCATTGCCAAAAACTATTAATTTTCCCCCACTATCAAATGAGTCAATAATTTTTTGTGCAATTCTCATTATCTGGGATTCATCAATTGCCTGACGTGCTATGACGCCCTCCTCTATATAATCCTGAAAATCCATGTAAGATAATGGTATATGATTATAAATTTAATTGCATTTTTTAATTTATATTTCAATGACCTTACATTCTATTTTGCGTAAGTTAAATAACATAAACAAATTTTATCCTAATTAACTATTTTTTAAGCCCAGATTTTAAATTCACAACCTTAAAAAATATTATTATTGCACCTATAAAATAGAACAAGGATGATATTTCAAAAAGCCTTATATACGCAATTAATTTTTGACCACCAAAAATAAAAAGAATAAATCCATAGACCATTGGAGAGAATGCCTCACCAATTCCTGTGGAAAAAGAAAATAGGGACATAAATCTTCCGGCACTTCCCCTTGGTACAACATAGCTAATATATGAATTTGACATTGAAAAATAATTCCCAAATGTTATGCCAAGCACTGATCCGATAATTAAAAAAAGATAAAAGCTCCTAACAAATATTATCATTAGAACACTTATACCACCAATTACTGGTAATATAAAAATGAAAACATCCTTGCCAATTTTATCTGATATCATCCCTATTAATACAGCGGATATGGCCGACACCGTTAATATTATAAGGCCGGCAATGGCCACATAGATTGCACTATTTTTTATATTAAGTATATATTCAAAATAATAAAATTCAAAGAATGTCAATCCAGAACTGCCAATAATTATAAAGAAATTTGATATGGACATCCATTTAAATTTTTGTTGATTTGCAATTTTTTTAAATAATTTTGAAAAGTGAAAAAATATTTTATCTGCATTTGATCTGTAATCTTCATTTCTGATAGTGTTTACAGTGAATAATGTTGTAATAAATAATGATAAGATAATTGCCATTAATGCAAGATTCAATTTATTATAACCAAGCAGCAGGCCTGAGATTCCAAAACCAAGTGCCGTTCCTATTAATGTAAAAAATCCGCTTATGCCTGATGATGTCCCCCTCTGATAATCAGGTATAATATCCCTGACAAGTGGTAAATATGATCCATATGCCATATTTGACCCTATTTCTATTAATACATAAACAATTAAAATTGATATTATTGAGGAATGATAAATAATAAAGTATATTAATGACCCAAGCGTTATTGCCGACCCAAGCATTATGAAGGGCCTTCTCCTTCCAAACCTTGTTTCAAGACTGTCTGTGGTTATTCCCGCAAAAACATTAAATGAAATTCCTATTATTATGCCGGCAAATGCTATAATTCCAAGATATAATGATTGTGCATTCTGCGCAACCATTCTTGCTATAAGGAAGGGCAGAAACAATGATTCAAAAGAAATCCATAAATAATTATTGCCAAGATAAATTGAATTCATGCCAAATATATATTTAAAGGATTTCCTTGAATATTTTTCCATAACCATGCATTCATTAAGTATAAAATAATTTTACCAATTTTTATAGAATAATAAATACCGGTACTCTTCATTGTTTGAATTGTGATTTTTATATTTCCTTATAAATGATGGATTTCCAAAAATTTTTCTAATGTATTCACTGTCATAAAAATTTAATAAATATTTGCCTGAAATCTTTTTTAATGATTTATTCAGTCTTTTATAATCACTGTCTGAAAAATTATGGTTATACCAGTTTTTACCTGGGTATGGAGGATCCATATAAAAAAATGCATCCACACTATTGTAATGATCTATTAACGATGAAAAATCCATATTTTCAATAATCCATTTTTTAATATCGTTATGAACATCATAAAGATTTTCAAGTTTTTTTATAAATTGTGTATAAATTGATTTTTCTCTGGTGGCATAGGAGTTGCCCATACCACCGAATGATATATTTAGCCGTACAAATAAATTTGCAGCAGATATTAATCTTTCATTACTATGGCTGGACTGCATGGCCTTTATATATTCCTGAAGATTATCAGGGCTTTTTGATATATCATTCAGGTAATTATAAAGATCAAAGAAATGTGTTTTAGCCTCAATAAAAAAATTGTAAATATTAAAATCTATATCATTGTAAATTTTATTGGGGGCATTTACATTCAGTATAACATTCCCTGAACCACCAAAAACGTCTATAAATATATCCGAACCAGAGGATCTAAAAACATTTTCTATATCTTTTATTGAAACATTCTTCCCCCCGGGATATTTAAATAGCCTGAACACGCCAGGATATTATATTAAAATATAATAAAATTGGCGTATGTTAATATAGTCTAATAATATCAAAGCATTAAATGCAGGAAAAAAGAAGCCCGGAATACCTTATTGGCATGAATTCAATTCATATTGGAACGAATTTTCTATGGATTTCATTTGAATCATATATACTGCCAATAGAACTCATAAATTTTGTAAACAACAGCCTTTTTCTGGGTTTCATAGCATTTATAGGCACTGCTGCAGGGGTCTTTATAGGCTTAATTTCAGGAACTGCCAGCGATAAATACACATTTCTATGGGGAAGACGGGGGCCGTACATAATTATAGGTGTTATATTAACAGTTTTTTCAATTTTTCTGGATGAGGTAATGAAAATAAATGTTTTTGGAATATTGATAGGATATATAATGATACAGGTATCATCGAATATATCTGTTGGTGCATACCAGCCATTATTTGTGGATTTTTTGCATAAGGATGAGAGGGGTGCCGCAGCAGGCATAAATGGTTTATTCATTTTAATTGGTTCCGCCATGGGCTATGCAGTTACCGGATATTTTATAACAGTTGGAAAAACAATATATGGCCTGATTGTTATATCCGCTGTTCTGATATTTACAGGGATATTAACAACCGGTACCATAAAAAAGGATGATTCTGTTATTGTTCATTCAAGGGAGAGACTATTCAAAATTTTTATGGACATATTTAATCTAAAAAAGGGCATAAAAAGTTATATTTATGTGGTTTTAGGCAGTTTTATGGTTTTTTCAGGTGTTGTTGGGTTATCATTTTTCGAACTTTATTTTTTTAAATACATACTTAATTATTCAAATCCCGCATATTATGTATCAATTGCCGGTATAGTTGTTTTGGTGGTTTCCGCACTGGCATCTGTTGTTTTTGGAATATTTTCTGATCGCGTTGGCAGGGTGAAAATGCTTCTATTTACAACATTGATTGGCTCTCTTGCCATGTTTTTGATACCAGAATTTGAAAAATTTACATACTTCTTAATATTTGGATCAATGATAGGGATATCCTACGGAATATTTATGAGTGTCTCAAAAGCCCTGGCCAGCGACATGTCCCCAAGAGAGGAGGCTGGAAAGTTTATGGCATATTATAATATTGCCACCGGCGGGGCATCATCAATTTCACCCCTTATATATGGTTTGATACTTTTTTTCGTCAAATCCTATTCACTTGGATTCAAACTGGTATTTTATACAGCAGGAATTTTTTTTATCATAGGATTTTTACTATTTTTATATGTTAAAATTAGTGACCAATAATTATCTTTTTAAGGTTTTTTGCCGGTTATAATAATCCACTTTTTTAGAAATGAGTTATTTTCCCATTTTATATAGTCTCTAAATGGACCGGAATTTATTATATAATTATAGCTATCCAAGCCCTCAATTGAGTTTTCTCTAACTGGATATATCCACTGTGCAAACGATATTCTTCTTTCATATATATGGTACTTAATATCATAAAAACCTGCATCCTTTAATAATTTAATCCAGCCCTCTGGAGATTCAGCAGCCATATGGGAATTATCCCGTATATTTTCAAGCCGGTTTAAATAATTAATATAATTTTGGTCACAGGTCATATCATCTATGCCTATCATGCCACCGGATTTAAGTGTTCTATATGACTCATCTATAAATTTTGCCTTGTCCAGAAAATGATGTGGTGCCCTCCTTGATGTTATAATATCAAAATTAGAGTCATCAAATGGCATTGATTCAGCGCTTCCCTTTATTGTTACAATATTCTGCACACCGTACTTATCAGCAAGTTTGGACGTTTCCTTAAGCATGTTTTCTGCAATATCCATGGCATATACTATATCAATTTTACGTGCAAGCCTTAAGCCAGTAAATCCTGTTCCGGTTCCAACATCGAGTCCTTTCATATTTGAATTTAAATTTAAGCTTTCAATTAAAATATCAAGGTCACTGTCCTCAGCATGGGACCTGCTCTGAGAGTATTTCTCGGCATTGGCATTGAAAAATTTCTTCGCCCTACCATATCCCTCCATGACTATAGTTATCATAATTAACTATATAAAACCAATCTGGCAGGTATTTTTCCGCTGCATAGATTTATTTATATGTATATATTATAATATAAATATGTATAACGATTATTTAGAAATACTTAATGAACTAAAGAATAATAACAAAAACTATGCTATTGCAACAGTAATAAGTTCAACAGGTTCATCCATAGCAAAACCCGGATTCAGGCTGATAGTTTCTGAAAACAGGATTATTGCGGGCACGCTTGGGAGCAGAAAAATGGATTCCTATGTTCTTGATGCCTGCAATGAAAGCATAAATAAAAATATGACAAAAAATATTTCAATTGGGCTTGATAAGAATAATAAAATTTATGATTATAACATGGATACAACCTGCGGTGGTGTAATAAATATATTCATAGAACCATTTTATAACAGCCAGAG
This sequence comes from Acidiplasma sp., assembly GCF_038728925.1. NCBI lineage: Archaea > Methanobacteriati > Thermoplasmatota > Thermoplasmata > Thermoplasmatales > Ferroplasmaceae > Acidiplasma > Acidiplasma sp. The sequence goes on along the minus strand of NZ_JAVYSZ010000004.1, from coordinate 1,715 downwards.
AATTATAATATTAACAGAATCGGATGATGATGAGATTTATTTAAACATAAAAAAGATTGCAGATATAATTAAAATAAATTTATTGAAAATAAATACTGAAAATGAAAAGCTGGAGGAAAAACTTAATGATATTGATTTAAAAAATTCTTATTTCATACTGCTCACTAAGAACGAAAAGGAAATAGAATATCTTTCATACATACTTAAAAGGGAACACAAATATATTGGGCTAGTGGCAAGCAAAAACAGGTTTAATAACGACTTAAAAAAATTAAAACAGAATTTTAATGATGATAAATTAAATGAAATAGACTGCCCTGCCGGAATAATGATTAATGCAATAACCCCAGAGGAAATAGCCGTTAGCCTGATATCTAAAATAATATTATTAAAGAATTCTGTATAATTATAAAATTTTTATATATTTATTAAATTGATGAAATTAAATATATATACAACTATTAAATAATGCATTAATGAATATACTCGATGTTGACAAAAGACTTAATATGAAAATGAAAATTGTGATATCATCTGATTCATATATATTTAGATGGTCAAAGCTGCATAATTTAAATATGACGCTTTTTTTCAGGAGCCAGGAAAAGAAGAATTATGCAAATGTATTCATTTATAAGGATAAAAATAAAAAAATTCCGAAAGAGCTTCTTGAATCTTATGGTGCATCGGAATTTGAAAATTATTTTTATGTAACAGTACAAATATCAAATGAGAAAATAATAAATTTAATAAATGAGCTGGTTCAGGTTAAATCATTAAAGCTATCAGAAACAACAATAGAGGATGGCAAATTGATTATTAGATGCAGATTTCACAGTGATTACAAAGCAGAAATCTCGCAAATTGTAAACAAATACCTGCTAATACCATATTTTATAGATGATATATTAATAAAGGAGTCTGAGGGATACAAATATTTACTCTTTAAAAAAAACAAAAGGACGGGACTGGCAGTTATAAAGTATAGTGTTCCATTTAATGTGAATAACATGGGATATGGGGCCACTTTAATAGAACAGAGAAATCTTGTGGCAGAGGCCATAAATGCTTTTTCTGATGATGAGAGTTTTAAAATTTTAATTTACGCCGATTCTGAACTTGAGGAAAATGATGAATTAAAATGCATTTCAAAAAATGCATTAATTTATGAAACATACATAAAAGATCCATTGTTTTTACTTATGAAGGAAAGATTAAATAACCATGGCATATTCAGGGATGGGACATATATCCAGATTAAAGATGGGAATGTAATCATAACACAATTTTTAAGTTCGTTTAGAGTCAATGAATATCTTCAAATTATGTATTCATCCGGCATGGAAATATATAAGGAGAACATTATAAAGCTTAAAATGTGCTCTGATATTTACGATGAGGTTTTCGATGATTTAAATATAGTATAATCTTAAAAATTAAAAATTAATGTATTATATTTAAGCGAAAGTATTATATTTTAAGCATATATTAAGTAGTATTGGCAGGAAATATATCAACTGATATTTTGCAGCGAATTGCGTCAAAATCGTTTTCTCTGGATACACATGCATTAAAAGTTGAGGCAAATTATTCTATAACTGGCATGTCAGGGACAGAATATCATTTTGATTATATTGTATTTTCCGGAGGGGAAAAAATTGCCATAAAAATTTCCTCTGACGTATCATCTATAAATGATATAATGCTTTTTAATT